>CALQCP020000174.1 GCA_943329105.2 Chitinophaga pinensis
CGAAATTTTCCCGAGCTACTTCGGAGCATTGGCAGGTGGGGCGTTTGACACGACAGGGGCAGCCAACTGCGGGGATGCCGATGCTGACGGTGTCACAAACCTCGCCGAGCGCATTCGGAAGTCATACGAAACGAGAATTGCCAACCAATGCGGCAGCCAAAGCGGAAACTGATTGCGCCGCGAAGTACGGTTCCGCGCGTTCAAGGCCCGCTACAACATCGAGGCGGGAGCACGTCGGACAGCGCCGGACGTGGCGCCCTGCCCCACAAACGCCCGGATCGCCATGAACTACAGAGCGCGATCAGGGGCCGTTAAAAAAATTCAAAATCTGGCGGATTGGTCGGTCACAGCGGGGCGGGTCAGACGGTGATAGGGGGGCCGTGATTCGCGCGGAAATCCACTACTAAACACAGCCAATAATTTATGGAGACAACGAATGCCGAATACTTCCCGATCGCGACGATCCGTTATCAGCCCGTCCACATGGACGCTTGCAACCGCGCTTCTTTGGATCACATCCCAAGCGGCGATGGCCGATCGACCCTACAGAATACTCAAGGTAGACGACCTTCCTGACGCATCGGCGAGTCGAAGCGATGGGCAGCTGCTGAGCGCCTACCAACGAGGCGACTACAGGCTGTTCCCCGCTGCTTGGTCATCCGTGATCGGGCTCCCGAAGGTCAACGTTGACCTGCGCTTTCGTATCCGCGCACAAAATAATGTGTATGGGACCCTTGCGAGCACCGATCCAACAAAGCAATTTCTGTATCCGAGCCGCTGGTCGCTCGATTCGTCGCCGACATCATGCACGTCGGGAGCACCATCCTTCATGCGGCACCCACTATTGGATGAATCGACTCCAGCGTGGAATGTGCTCGAAAGCGTAAACGAATCGGGGTTCTTTGTCGGCGCTTCAGCAAATGGCGTCAGCAACGGGACCGGATCAGTCGCGTGGACAAGCTATGTCCCATCGGTATGGTTCGCGGGATCTACGTTCCCGTCGGAGCTTCGATGGCAATCAACCGAACCAGGATTTGCAAAGGATGTCGGACCCGGGCTGACGCCGTTCGTCGTAGGCGCAAAGTTGACTGGCTGCAGCGAAGTCACCACGGCCGCAGAACAGACACCTACATTCGTACAAGTATCCGGCAGCTGGTCTTCGGCGCCTTGGTCCTATCTATCCGTAACATGTCCCGCATCGGCTGTCACGTTGGTACAACGAGGCGCAGCGCATGCGCTTCGGACGCTCTGTGGGCAGGATGTCGCCCCGGAAGTAATAGGTTGGAGCGAATGCATGCGGTGCAGCCCGGTGCTGAACTCGCTCTGCGGTCCAGAGACTCGGGATGACCGGATGTCCGAGACCGACTGGCGGATCTTTGACGCGTCATTCGCCCGTTGGCATTCAGGTCAAGCCGATTTGCTCGAAGGCGCTCCAGCAATCCGCCAAATCACAGCGTCGAATTTTGCGTCGGCAGGTTCAGCGCTCAGTCGGTACCGGCAAATCGACGGGGCGGCATTTCCAGGATTCCCATGCCAAGTCGAGCATGCCGAGGTGCGGCTGACACTTCAGGCCGGCTTCATCGACCTCCATTGCGCGCTGCCCGGTAGCGGGAGCTACGACCTCGAGAACCCGACAATCAGCCAACCGGATGGGCCGGACCCCGACGGACGATATCGAATCAACTCACGAATCGCATCCATTCGCGAACAGTATGAAAGTTGCGGTCAGGCCCAGCCAAAGTGGGTTGCGGCAGGATCACGATTTGGAGAATCCTTTAACCCGGACCCCGATCCAACTACTTGGCCGGGCAACTGTGCGGGCGTGCTCTGGCGATCATTTTGGAGGAACAGCCAGATTCAATGGTGCGGCGTGCATGCTGACGATCTGATCTGCAATCTGCCGAATCTCAGTCAGGTGGATGGCATTTCTGCACTTCATGTGACTGCCTTGCACGACATCGATAGCCGCGGACTGGCGGTCGGCATTGCGTACCTGAAATACCCGAATGGAACTTCGAACATTTGCCGATGGGGCGCGGAGGGTCCTAAGCTTGTCGTCCTGACCTTGGCGGCCGACTTCACCGGGGACTCATGGGTTGACGGTGGCGACTTGGGTGCGCTACTCGGGCATTGGACTGGAACTGTCCAGGCGACCTCGGACGCTGAAAGAGAATTCGATCTGAACGACGATGGTCGGATCAACGGAGGCGATCTCGGACTTCTGCTCGGCCAATGGGGCGGAGGCACGAGCAATTTGACGCCGGGGACGGTACTTTCTTGGGGAGGAGATTGTGGCCAAAGCGTGCCGATCATCCCAGCCGCGTTGACCGCCGTGAATGCTCTCGGGTTTGAAGATCTGGACCAGTTCGCTTCGATCGGATTAATGCTCGGCGCCGAGGGGTTCCAGCCATTTGTGGATCTCGCTGCCGATATGACGCGAACAATCGTGTTCGAAGGGGCCCCGCAATGAACACACGCAACTCAATCAACCTGTCGGTCTTGTTCGCCATGGCCATCGCCACGTGCGCGCAGGCGACGCCCGGTGAAGGTCACATCTCGGTCTGGGGCGCCAAGCGCTGGGAGCAGGAGTTCGCGACGCCCGGGTTCACGCAGCTGACCTGCGGCGGCGGCTTCGCCGCGGGAGTGCGGGCAAACGGCTCGGTCGCGTGCTGGGGCCTCAACGACGAGCTCCAATGCCGACCGCCGGCGGACATCGGGCTCGTTGCGGCCGTTGACGCGGGAACATCGCACGTGGTGGCGCTGCGCCATGATGGAACAGTGGTTTGCTGGGGATCGGCATGGGATGGCCGGACCGCGGTGCCTGCTGGTCTCTCCCAAGTGGTCGCAGTGGCCGCAGGTGGGAAGCACACGCTCGCACTTCGGGTAGACGGCAGCATGGTCGGCTGGGGGAGCGGAAACGCGGCCGTCATCCCCAATGGCCTTCCCCAAGTCTGGGCGATCGATGCATGCGGCCGCTTCAGTGGAGCTCTCCTTGCGGGCGGCTCTGTCCGTTGCTGGGGCGCCAGCGCACTGGTCACGAGGGTACCGCAGGACTTGCCTGCCGCAGCAGCGATCGCCTGCGGCGACGGGCACATGCTTGCGCTCCTTCCGGACGGAAGCGTCCGAGGATGGGGAACAGGGTCGGAGGCATCGGTGCCCGCCGACCTCGGACTTGTGTCACGCGTGTTCGCCGCCAAGGGCGTGAGCGCGGCACTCCGGGCCGATGGAGCTGTTCGCGTCTGGGGCGATTGGTCGAACACCTTTGGCTCAGCTCCAGCAGCCCTTCCGCCGGCGACATCAATCGCCCTCGGCGGAACGGACTACTACGGCTCATCAACCCTCCTGTCACTCGACGCAGTCGGTGCGTTCCACGCCGCCGGCGCCTACGCAGCACGGCTCCACGGCACACCTCCTGACCTTGGTCTGGTGCGCTCGGTCAGCGTGCAGAGCGACCACGGCGTGGCGATCGACGATGCTGGCCAGGTACACACCTGGGGCACGAATGCCTACGGAGAGGGCGATCGCCCTGCCTTCTCCCATCCCGCACTCAGCGTTCATGCCGGAGACGCATTCAACGTTGCGCTGCTAGACGACGGCTCGGTGAGCGCCTGGGGTCTGGGAACGTCGGACCGTTGCAGCGTTCCCGGAAATCTCGGGCCCGTGACGGACATCCGAGTCGGCAAGGATCACAGCATGGCGCTGCAGGCGAACGGAACGGTCCGCTGCTGGGGATCGAACGACGTCGGCAAGGCCACCGTTCCTGCGCAGCTGGGCGGTGCGCGCGCGATCGCGGCCGGCGAGCAGAATTCTGCCGCGGTGCGCGTCGACGGCACGATCGTGTGCTGGGGAAGCAACGCCTCCGGCCAGTGCGACGTCCCAGCGTGGGTGACCGGCAGCATCGGTGTCGCGGTCGGGTACAGCCACGCCTTGGCGCTTTCGGCCACTGGTTACGTCACGGGCTGGGGAGACACCTCGTTGATCAATTCGCCCCCGACCGGGCTGAGCGGCGTCGTCCAGATCGCTGCCGGATACCGCACCTCGTGCGCGCTGCGCTCGGATGGCAACGTGGTCACGTGGGGACTGCCGTCGCTCGCGGACGCGCTCGTCCCGCCTGCGAGTGTGCAAGGCGCCATCGCGATCGACCTGGGTTCTGACAACCAGTTCACCGCGGTACGTGCGCCGGCAGGCCTGTCCTGCCCGGAGTTCGGGGATCTCAACAGGAGCGGCGTCGTGAACGGATCTGATCTCGGCATGCTGCTTGCTGCGTGGGGAACTACCGGCGGCGATGCAGATCTTGACCGGAGTGGACTCGTGGACGGCGCCGACCTCGGTTCGCTGCTGAACCACTGGGGCACATGCCCCGGAAATTGAAGCAACTACCTTCGCCGCTATCGCAACTTCAAGCTCACCAAGGGCACGATCGCTCGGGCTTTGCTCAGTCGTTGAAATGCTCGCAGACGCTTTGGAAGGAACACAATGATTTCATTTCACATCATCAATCAAACTGACCGGGTCGCCACAATGATCGCTTCAAGCGTGTGTTGCTTGGCTGCGAGTACAGGCGTCGCATCCGCTGGCATTCTCACATTTGAAAATCTACCTTCCACTAGTAATTCAACTCATCGTGGACAGGCTATAACGGATCAGGACACTATTGATGGATTCCAATTTGTTGTTACTTCGACCCTTGATGGCCCCAATAGTTGGGCGTACTACAACGTCCCAAACCCGTATCTGAACTCGGTAAATCCCGCCTATACGATTGGTGCTAATGGCACTACCGCAATGTTCAGTGGATACTACGAAAATACCAGTAGTCCTTACACCAGGGATTTCATTATCGCGCGCCCAGATTGGAGTCTGTGGAAGTTCAATCAGGTTGTGTTGACCTCTGTTTGGGCTATGGGGCGTGTTGAATTGTTGGGTTACCGAAATGGTCAGCAGGTTTCCTACCTTACGCAAAACATTAGCAACACCCAACAGACGATGGTGAGCGCTAGTGGCTCCGAATTCGGAGCCAACGCTTGGATTGACTTCCTAATAATCAGAAATTATGTCGGCGCTGGTGTTGCTAGAGACTTCATCATGGACGATATGTCTTACACACTTCCTGTTCCTGCCCCAAGTGTCTTAGCAATGGTTGGAATTGCTGCATGTGGAAGTCGTCGCCGGCGATGCCGAGGATGAATCGCTGAATCAGTGAATTCATAAGCCGCCTCGACTAAGTCGAGGCGGCTTATTTCGTTGATGGACCGAGTGGATCGATCGGCCCACAAACGCCCGGATCGCCATGAACTACAGAGCGCGATCAGGGGCCGTTAAAAAAAATTCAAAATCGGGCGGATTGGCCTGTCACAGCGGGGCGAGTCAAACGGTGATAGGGGTGATGGAACGTGTACGTCCATCCCGCGTCAGGCCGCGGGGAA
>CALQCP020000175.1 GCA_943329105.2 Chitinophaga pinensis
AGCAGCGCGTTCCAACTGCTGCCAGGAAATGCACAGGTCTTCATGGGTGGTGATTTCATCGGCGACACCGCCATGCCGTCCGTTGCACCGAAGGATGAATTCAAAGTCTTCTTCGGCCCCGACCGCGCGCTTCGAGCGACCCGCGAAGTGCTCTCCAAGAACACCGGAAGCAGCGGCTTGTTTGGTGGATCAACAGTGACCACGTGGAGCGATCGCATCACGCTTGATAACGGCAGTGGTCGCGAGGTCAACGTGGAACTCTATGACCGTCGACCGATCAGCCTCAATGAGAAGATTGACGTGAAGGTCAGCAATGTTGCGCCAGCCCTCAGCACCGACAAACGCTACGTGGACGGACGGATGACGCAGGGCATCCTGCGCTGGGACCTCACGGTGCCAGCCTCCGCACGCGGCCCCAAGGTCACGACAGTGAGTTGGACCGTCGATATCAGCCGCGCCAACGATGTTCGAACCACGCCACTGCCGGACTAAGCCGGATCGGTCAGAACCACCACGGATTGGCGGGCTTCTCCTCAACGATGCACTCTTGCAGGAATGCAACGGCGCGTTCGAAGCCTTCATCGATGGACATCATGGCATCTTCATGCTCAATGGAGAGCACATGGTCGTAGCCATGGCGACGAAGCATGCTGATGAACGGCCGCCAGAACTCGGTGCCGTGGCCCCAACCGCAAGCGCGGAAATTCCACGCGCGGCCCTTGAGATCGCTGTACGGCTTGGCGTCCAAGTATCCATTGAGTGGACCTTGGTGACGATCAAGCTCCGTGTCCTTGGCATGCACGTGGAAGAGCAGCCCTGCCTCGCCGAGTTGTCGAGCGGCCAAGACTGGATCGCAACCTTGCCAGAACAAGTGTGACGGATCAAGGTTGGCACCCAAGATCGGCTTGCCCTTGATTCCGGCCTTCTTCTGCGCCAGTTCACTGAGTTTGATGAGCGTCTCGCCGTTATAAACGGTGAAGCCAGGATGCGGTTCCCAGGCGATTCGTACGCCGTGCTTGGCAGCAAACTTCGCTCGCGCAGCCCAGTACGGAACCAACACGGTGTCCCACTGATACTTCTGGATTTCCAGGAAATCGTTCGGCCATGGGCAGGTGACCCAGTTGGGTGTTCGGTCTTGCTTACTGCCGCCGGGGCAACCGCTGAAGGTGATGACGATGTCGGTACCAAGCTTTGGTGCCAGTTCAACGGCCGTCACAAAGTCATCGTGATGCTTCTTGGCGAAACCCTTCTCTGGGTGCACCGGATTGCCGTGCACTGCCAACGCGGAACAGATCAGTCCGTGATCTTTGAGCAGCGCGTTGATGCGCTCCTGCTCCTTCTTGCTGCCAAGCACCTTCTTGGGATCAAAGTACGGCTTGCCGGGCCACGCGCCCACGGGGAGTTCAATGGCGCCAAGGCCAATGTCAGCGATGTAGTCGCAAACATCTTCAAGGGTGCGGCCGGCAAAGAGCGCTGACATGACTCCAAGCTTCATGACAATCCTTTCGGGGCGCAAGGCGCCTCAGGGTGACGGGCGAGGCCGCTCAGCTGCGCACTGCGCAACGCGGAACAGCCGAAGCCCCCACTGGCAGCAGCACGTGCCGCCATGGGGAGTCGCGGAGCGTAGTTGCCGCCGGGGTTGGGCTCAATGTCCGGAACGAGCCGTATCCCGGCACCCCCTGGCAACCGGGACCCCGGCGGAACCGAACCATTCGTGCGACAATCCCCCGAATGCCACTCCTGACTGCTATCGCCGCCCTGCTTGTGCAGACCGCGCCCGCCCCGGCGGCGCCGGCAGTGGTCACACAGACGGCGCCGGTGGTGGACACGCCAGCAGTACCAGCGGCAGCCACGCAGACGACGCCAGTGAACGATGCCCCAGCGGCGCCAGCGGCGAGCACCCCGCCCGCGCCGCTCACCGGATCACCCGTACCAAGTGAAGAACTGGTCGGCCCGCCAACGCCCAGCACCGAGCCCGAGCCGATTCACCAGGTTTGGATCTTTATCGATCGCTGGAAAGAATTTGGCGGAACAGTGGTGAGCGAGACCGACCTCATCATCACCGTCACGGACGGACTGGAGACGCGCACCTTCAACAAAGCGAAGGTGCTGGACATCATTGAATTGGTTCATCCCAAGCCCGGGCAGCGTGGCTTGGTGCAATTGCGTGATGGCACCATCGTGCGCGGCGAAATCCTCAAGGACTCGCTTGAAGAAGTTGAGTTCCAAGTAGACACTGTGCGCGGCCGTGTTCCGCGCGAGAAGGTCTACCGTGTCATGTTGGAGTTGGAGTTTGAGACGCGGTACGCGCGCATCAAAGCAGCCATCGCGCCCGAAGAACATGGACGAAGACTCGGCATGGCTCGTTGGCTTGCTGACCAAGATCGGCTTGACCTTGCCATCACTGAGTTGGAAGCGCTCCTGCGTGACGGCGATGTTGAAGAAGCGCGCGAGATGTTGCGCGAAATCAACGCCCGAGTGAAGTTGGAGCTCTCGGTCAAAGAATCCAAGGGAAACAGCCAGAAAAAGGCTGCAAACAAGGCAGCCGATGCCGCCGCCGCTGCAGCCGAGCAAACACAGGCTGCAAATGACGGCAGTCACTCCGCCAAGCCAGCGCCCCGTGGCGCGCCCACCACGCGCGAGATGCTTCCCAAGGATCTGCTTTCCAACGAAGATGTGAACTTGGTTCGCGTGTATGAGATTGACTTCAAAGATCCACCGCGATTGACCGTGTCCCCAGAAGGCGTTCGGCAACTCATCCTGCGCTACGGTTCCAGCGCACTGGTTCCCGCAACCACCCAAGAACGCAACGCGCTCTATTCAAAGAGCTCAGTAGAAATTGCCCGACTGATGTTTGATCTCAAGGCACGCGATCTCTACAACTACATTGAAGTGGAGGAAGACCCCACTTCAGTGGCCAAATTCCGGACGCGCGTTCACAACTCATGGCTGATCTCCAACTGCGCTACCAGTCGGTGCCACGGTGGCGTGGACGCAGGGCGATTCTTTCTGTACACGGGCAATGCCAAAGATCAACGCATTCGTTACACCAACCTGCTGACGCTGCTCAACTTTAAGGTGGACGGTCAGCCGGTCATCAACTTTGAGGATCCGCCAAATTCGTTGCTCATTCAGTACGCCATGACCCGATCGTCGGCGCGTTACCCGCATCCCGACGTCAAGGGATGGCGGCCAGTCCTGAGCGCCTCCACACCCCAATTGCTGCAAGACACCCTCGACTGGATTCGTTCCATGTACCAGCCAAGGCCGGAATATCCAGTGAAATACGTTGCTCCCAAGCTTGATGCGATCGACAAAGTTGTGCCGACCGCGGATGGACCGGACCGCTGATTGCCCCCATTATCGCCCGATGCATCATGCGGGTAAATTGCCGATTGATTACCACACTCGCGCTTGATGAGCGCTTCACGAGCGCCTGATTGCCGCCTCTCACGAGATTCGAACCATGAACCGAACACGCATTCTTGCCGCCGCCACCCTGCTGATGTCCACTGCGCTGCCAGCGTGCAACGGTTTGCATGCTCCGTCGCCCGCCGAGCAAGGCGCCAAGAAGATCACCCAAGTCACCGCGAAGGCACGTGGGATTTCCAGCCGCATCACCTTCTCCCCCGATGCGGTGTCCAAGTCGCTGCCCGTAGAGGGCGGCGAAACCAAGGAGCTGGCACAGGGGCTCTTGGCACCCGCAGAGGCCGCAAAGGAATTGCGCGCACTTGCCTCTGAAGTCACCGCCGCCGCCGGCAGTGATTCGCAACGCAAAGAAGCCAAGACACTTGCCATCCGCATGCGCCGCGACGCCATGATGCTTGACCTCATGGACCTTGAGCGCATTTCGCAATTAAAGTCCGCACTGGCGGGCGGCATTTCCGAACGCCTTGCAGCCATTCGCTCCATTGATGCGTCTGGTGATCTGCAATCGACGGAAGAGGCCGCCGCTCGTACCAAGGCTTCGCAAGGCGCCAAGTCTTCGTTTGACGAAAGTGTCGCAGCGGAAACTGACCGCGCGGATGCTGCGCGCACTGCGCTGCAGCCGCTTGATGCATCGATCAGCGAGAAGGAATCGAGCGCGGAAGCGCTTGACATTGATATCCAGACGCTTCGCGCCAAGGCTGCCACCAGCACTCCGTCCGCTGCGCTGCCACTGATGATTGACGCGCGCAGCAAACTTGACGCCGCGCAAACCCTGCGCGTGGACGCAAGCACGGATGATCGCGAAGCGGAGCCGTACCGCAGCACGGTTCGTATCGTCGACACGGCAACCAAGGAAAGCGCGGAAATCGCGATTACCAACAAGTTCCTTGCCGACCGCATTGATGAGTCAAGCAAGGCCGAAGTCGGCGCCAAGGCCCGCGCCAGTGCCGCCGAGAAGCGAACGGGTGAGCTGGGCGCTGAAGCTGCCGCGCTCATGAAGGACTTCATCACGCTCGATGCGGAACTCTTTCAGCCCGCCCTGAAGAATGTTGAAGAGAACATCAACGGGGATGGCGTGACTGCGAAGAACTCAACCGATCAAGCAGCTATTGCTATTGCCAAGGCTCGCTTTGCAGCCATTCAGATTGATGCTGTTGATCAAGCAACGTTGCTGATGGCCGCCGCTCAATCAATGGGCGCACCAGCTGGTGATGGCGCTGCACAACTACGCGCTCAACGCGACAAGTTGGTGGGAAACGCCAAGGCCGCGCTCGTTGAAGCACGCGATGCGCTTTCGGGCGTTGAGTCCGGCGCCGGCGCCCCGATGTTGCGATCGATCGCTGAATTGGCAGCGGCATTGGGAATTGAAGTCCCCAACACTGCTGCACCGGCGGCCGCGGCGACCACGGAGGACGCGGCACCTGCGGGTGATGCCCCGCCAGTAGATGATGCCGCGCCTGCCGCTGATGCCGCGCCTGCCGCTGATGCGGCACCAGCGGATGAGACCGCGCCTGCCACTGGACCGGATGGAACTCCAGTAGTGCCACCGGCACCTGCAGGGGATCCTGCTGCAGCGCCTGCAGGCGAACCCGATCCAGTACCGGCTGGTGATCCTGCCGCGGATCCAGCTGTTCCGCCGCAGGCTGATCCAACGACGGATCCTGAAGATCCAAACAAGTAAATCCGAGGCGGTTTTCAATGGGGCGTGTTGCTTATGCACGCTCCCAGATGCCGGCCGGTCACCGTTCGTTGGTTCATGAACTGAGCGCCGCTCGCGCAACGTCGCGGACGTGTGCTGCAACGCCTTCGTCAGCCACTATCGCCGCAAGCGTGGTCCGGAGCGTGGACCGCAATTCATCCGGCGTGTCATCGGATCGCATGGCATGCGCGGCAGCAAGCGCGGCGTTCCGGCGCCACATGTCTCGATCCGCACGGCGCAGCACGCCATTCAAACGCGCGGCTTCCCAGGCGGACTCGTCCCA
>CALQCP020000176.1 GCA_943329105.2 Chitinophaga pinensis
GCGCAACAAATCGTCAGCAACGGTAAGTGACCGATCGCTACACTCGCGCGAGTGAAGGCTCCTACCCGAATCGTGTTGTTTGCTGGCCTCGCCGCCACTCTCGCGGTGATTGCGGTGGGTATGGCTGGTCTGTTGGACGGGTTTGAGTGGTGGAGCCAAGATCAGCGATTTTTACGGGCACGGCGCATACCGGAGCCACTCAGTAAAGCGGTCGCACTGGTTGCGATTGATGACCGGGCCCTTGACACCATCGGTCGATGGCCGTGGTCCCGCGACGTGCTGTCATTGGCGTTTGATGAGATTGCCATTGCGGGCGCGCGAACGGTTGCAAGTGACGTGTTGTTCACCGACGTTCAGTCGGTAAGCGCGGATACCGCGTTGGCTGCCGGCATTGCTCGCAACCCCACCGTATTGGCAGTGAATATGGACGAAGGCCGATTGGATGCAGCACTCTGGCTGTCCGCGGAGGGGCGGCAGGCGCTGAATTCATTGGTGGCCGCGATCGCCGAAGACATCACTGCCGAACCGGTGGCCATTGCTGATCGAGCTGGACTTGCCGGAATGCGGCGCGAACGTTTCTTGGAGCGCTCCACCAACTTCAAGAAACTAGCGGCATGGAAGGAATTGTTGCGGCTTCGCAATGCCGGTACACCGCCCGCTGATGCGCAGGCGTATCGATTGCTGCTCACCAAGCAGGACACAACCCTGGAACGCTTCGCTGAGCGAAATTCTGTGAATGAGGCGTTTGAACGCGATCAGTCATTTGCTTTACTCGCGCGATTTATGTCAGCAAGTAAGGGCGAAGGCTCGGCGATGGACGCGCCTCCAATGGCGCAGTTCGCAGAGCGCGCCGCAGGCGTTGGCTTTGTCAATTGTGCGCCTGACAGCGATGGTCAATACCGGCGCGTTCGTCCATTCTGGCGCACTCCTTACGGATCATTGCCGCAGTTTGGTTTGGCGGCGGGGTTGCTGCAAATGGGTATCGCGCCTGCTTCAATCCGTGAAGAGTCCGCAGCATTGGTGTTTCCGGATGGGCGTCGATTACCGCTTGAGAATGGCCACATCTATGTTGATTGGCCCACTGAAATGTTTGAGGCGATTGGCGGTAGTGTTGAGTCAGCCGACGCGCGGAACGAGACCGGGGTGATTGCCATTGGCGCACTGATTGATCTTGCCAATCAGCGCAAGTTGCTGGCGGAGCAGGAGCAGCGCTATCGAGATCTTGGCGCAGACATTGCTGCCCTGCAGGCGATTCCGGCTGAGTCAATGACACTGGTACCGGTGGATGCGGCGGTGCGCGCTACCGTGAAAGAGCAGGGCGAATTTATTGCCGGTGATCTTTCCGTGCGCGGCACCGGCGACATCAAGGACGCCACTGACGATGAGCGAAAGCAAGTGGGCACATACCGTGAATGGTGGCGACTTGATCAAGAGATTCCGGCATCGCGCAAGAAGATTGCCGATGCGGCGAAGGAAGCCCGCGAGGGCCTTGAGGGTCGATTGGTGTTTGTCGGTTTCATTGCCACGGGGGTCATGGCGGACATGATCAATACCGTCAATGGTCCACGCACGCCTGGTGTGTACTTTCATGCTGCAGTGGCTGACATGGTGATTTCCAGTCAGTCCGTGTATCTGTGGCCGCCATGGAGCGGATGGGTCATCGGCGCACTATTTGGTCTGATCTGTGCGGTGATTGCGTGGAAGTCGGGCGCGGGTATCAGTACAGCGGTGACATTTTCTATCGCTGGCGCATGGGTACTTCTCTCTGGATTCTGGGCTTTTGAATTTCATGACCTGATGATTCCAGTGGCGGTGCCGGTGCTCGCGGCCATTGCATCGCAGGCTGCCAGCGTTTCGACTGCAGCGGTTGTTCATCAGCGCGAGAAGGCACGTATCACGCGTCAATTCCGTGCGCGCGTCAGTCCGCAGCTCGTGGAACGTTTGGCTGCCAATCCGGATGCTTTGTCTATGCGCGGGGAGCAGCGGACCGCCACCATTCTGTTTGGCGATCTGGCCGGATTTACCACCATCAGCGAGAAGTTAGGTTCGGAAGCCGTGGTTGCCACGCTCAATCTGTACATGTCTGCGATGGCCAATGAATTGACCGAACGCCGTGCGTACGTCAACAAGTTCTTGGGTGACGGGTTGTTGGCCTTCTGGAGCGCGTTCGAACCCGAGCCGGAGCAGGGGCAACTGGCAGCAGAGGCATGTCGCGCATGTCAGCGCGTGGTGAAGGCCATCGGCGAGCGTCCTGATCGGCAGTCGCTTCCCAAAGTTTCACTGCGACTTGGCGTTGCCACCGGTCCGGTGACCATTGGTGACTGCGGAGCTCCGCCCGATCTCAACGATTACACGGTGATTGGTGACAGTGCCAACCTTGCTGCGCGATTGGAGAGTGCCAACAAGCAGTTTGGTACAGCCATCCTGTTCTGCGGAAACACGCGTGCCCTGATTCGTGATTCAGGCGGCCTAGCCATTGTGTCGCTCGGGCGCGTGGTGGTGGTGGGGCAGAGTATTCCGATCGATCTGTTCACCATGCTGGTGGAGGATCCGCAAGTGGGTTGGATTGAAAGTGTGGATCGCGCGGTGCAAGCCTTCGCACACGCGGATTTCCCCGCGTGCGCAGCAGCGTGGGACGCGCACGAGCAGGCATTCGGGGTGAGCAAATTGACTGTGCCATTCCGTGATGCGCTTGCCGACCCGGCGGATAAGCGCGATGGGGTGTTGCGGCTGCGTGCGAAGTGAAAGAGGCGCGGGCGAGGGCGTCGACACGAGTACGGGCGTTGTTACCTGCACGGGCGCGCCCGAACATGAGCGCCAGCGCAGGCCTTACAGCCGCTTGATGATCAGGCCTGTCTGATCATCTTCAAGAGGCGCGTGCTGCGTGAAGGCGTGTACTTCGCACTTGATGGCGTCCAGGATCTCACGGGCGGTACGGTCCCGTGCCCCGCGCACAATCTCGCGAATGCGATCTTCGTCAAACAAGACGCGCGCCGGATCAGCGGCCTCATAGAAGCCGTCAGTGATGGCTACCAGAATGTCGCCGGTGGCTAAGGTGTAGCGCTGCGAATCTTCATCGGCGTAGGGCAGGGCCACCACGCCAAGTGGCGGCATGTCCGCGCCTTGGGTGACGAAGGTGTCAGAAGCGCGGCTATAGATCAGAATGGGTCCTTGGCCGGCAGAAATAGTGTTGACTGCACCCGTTCGGCAGTCCAGACGCGCCAGCCAAGCGGTTACGAAGCGTCCATCGGGAAGATCTTCGCACAACTGCGCATTGATCTCCTCTGCAAGTTTCACAATGGGATGCCGCAGGCGCAGACCGAGGCGCAACATGCCGCGCATTTGCACGCTTGAGAGCGCGCTGGCAACGCCGTGACCAGTGGCATCGGCAATCGTAAACACATACTCGTCCGGCTCATCGCCAGGTGAAGCAATACTTCCGTTGAGCAGGCCAATGACGTCGTAGGCATCGCCGCCGCAGGACTCCGCCGGGCAACTTTCACCAGCAATATCCCAGCCAGGAATCTGCGGAATGTCCTTCGGGAAGGTCCCGGCCTGGATGTCCTTGGCGACGTCCATTTCTCGCTCCAAGCGCTCGCGTTCCACACGATCTTCGATCAATCGGCCGCGCTTCATGGCGACTGCGGCGTTGGCCGCTAGGCCCGAGGCGAGTGACTCATCGGCGGCAGTAAACGTTCCCGTATGCCGATTCAGGACCTGCGCTACGCCAACCAGCGCGCCCTCATGATCAAGGAGTGGTATCGCCAAGATGGTGCGCGTGTGATATCCGGTCTTTACATCGATGGCGCGATTGAAGCGGGGATCTTCATAGGCGTCGGCAATATTGATGATCTGCTTCGAAGTGGCTGCAGCGCCGGCGATACCGGCGGTCATGGGGATGCGGATGACGTTGGGAGTACCGCCCACATCGCCAATGCCGTGCGCCACCTGCGTGAAGAGTTCCATCGCCTTGGGGTCAAACTCAAACACCGTCGCGCGCTCAGCCTGCAGTACATCTCGCAGCGCATCGATCACCACCGAGAGGATCGATTGCAGATCTCCAGTGGCAGCGAGTTTGCGTGAGACCTCTAAGAGCTTCTCGGTGCGGTTGGACTCGCTGGCAGAAGTGCTCACTTTGCAGGATCGCCGCCCTTTGCTTGCGGATAAATCAGGAGCCGATCATGTGCGAGCAGGATCAGGTCATTCAGACCATCGCCAGTGACGTCGGCAATCTCGCCCATACTTGGTTCGAACTCTTGACGATCACCGCCGCTGAACATGCGTGTTTCAAAGACTTTGAATGCAAGTGCATGTAGCAATCGTTCGGCTTGACTGAAGGTGAGCACATCGGCCATCTGCTCGCCGCCGTCCAGAACCACTACGTCGGTGTAGCCATCGCCGTTGAGATCGCCGACCACCAACTCGTGCGGAGTCTGGCGCGGATCGTCGCTGGTCCATGTTCCAACGCTTTCCAGGACGATGCGCTCGCCACCAAGACGAACAAGCGCAAAGCTGTCATCACCGACGGCAATCAGGCCGTCATTGCCGTCGCCGGCAAATTTGCCAGCCACCAGTTGGGAGAATTTGAAGCCGGGAATTTCAATGACCTCCGCTTGCTCCCACTTGGAATCCTTGCCTGCACTAAAGATGATCGCGCGCGCGCCGTCGCGGTCACCGGCCACCAGTCGGTCACCGAGGGACGTCAGCGTGACCAGCTTGGCATCTGGATTCTTTGCGTTCATCTGCGTTACTACTTGCCAGCCGGGGCTTGCGCCATTGGCTGGCTTGGGTTCATAGCGCAGGGCACGCACGTAGTTGCGATCGGCAACCAGCAGTTCGCCCTTGCCGTTTCCGTCAACATCGGCCACCAGTGTGTTGTCGCCGGTGGCTGCTTGAACAAGACCGAATTGACCCATGTCCTTTGATTCGAGCACCTTGAAAGGCGCAGGAACAGCGTCCGCAGCCTTGTCCTTGTCAGAAGGCTTGCTGGCGGCTTTGTCAGCCGACTTGTCAGTGGCCTTCGCGGCATCGCTGGCAACAGTCGCCTCTGCAGGCACCTTCCCGGCCGCCTGCGCTTGCAGCATGATCATCGGCTTCTCCGGCGTGAAGACCAACAGGTCCGTCAAGCCGTCTTGATCAGCATCCACGGATGAGACCGCGTTGGGTGAGCGACTTTGCGCTCCCAAGTTGATGGTCACGCGCTTGGCGGCATCAACCGGAACATCCACGGGTACCAGCTCCACTACGAAATTCTTGCCATCCTTTGCTACCACCGCCAAGTTGCGCTCGCCGCCGAGGTCAACGAGGTTGATGGACACTGGGGTGCGTCCGGCGCCCAACTGCACTGCAAGCGGGAATCCGATCGAACCATCAC
>CALQCP020000177.1 GCA_943329105.2 Chitinophaga pinensis
CGTGCGCGACGGGCTGGCATTCACGATGGAGGCAATGCGCGAACGTTCATCGCGCGCCAGGCTTTCTGTGAAGTAGTAGAGCACCAGGAAGATGGAGAGCAGCGTGATCGTGTCGTAACTCTGCGCGGCGAAGTTGCCAGGCGTGGTGAGCGTCGGCGTATCGAACGGTCCAGGCGAGTAAATCGCGGGACCCACCGTTTGCAGGATGATCAGCGGGACGAAGATCCATAGACCCGGTGAACGACGCATTTCCCGCACCTCGGCGCGGAAGGCATCCACCGCGGCGGCGAGTACTCCGACATGACCGGAACGCATGCCGAGGGATGCAAGCGATGATTCTTTGCGTGGCGCGGCCTCGCGCTCGCGGCGGGCGCGATCGGCGTCCGCAATGATGCGTTCTGCTTCAGTGGTGGTCACGACATGCGGGTTGCGCATGCGGCGCTGTTCGCGTTGTGCGGCTACCAGGAGCGCAGTACCGGCAATCGCCACCAGCACCACACGCGCGCCAGTGAACAGGGCATCGAAGCCGACCGGCTCGTGGTTGTAGAACGCCACGCCCTTGTCCACCTTGAGCCACGTCTCGTTGAGCCAACGGAAGCCAGTGATGTCCACGGCTTGCAGCGCGCGGTTGCCCCAGTGCGGCAGCCATTCGGGCGAGAAGAGCCAGATGAAAAACAGGCTAGAAAGGAGGAGCGCTACTGGTAACGCAAACACCAGCACTGTCTGGCGGGTGATGGAACCGATCGCGAACGCGATGGCGCCGAGCGAGAGAGCCGGGATGGCCACGAACACCACCATCGGGCGCAGGTAGTTGGCCAGAATGAACGGCCCGCGCATCTTCTCCGGCTCCGGGAGCGGGTACAGCTGAAAGAAGCCGATCTGCATCGCAAGGTGCAGCGCCATCACCACGCCGAACACCAGCGCGATACCGAGCCAACGGCCGATCACGTATTCGCGCGGCGTGATCCCGGTGCTGCCGACGATGGGCATGACGCGGAGTGTGTCGTCTTCGTTCACTGCGTTGCCGAAGGTCGTGCATACGAAGAACATGTAGAAGAGCGAGAAGACCACGATGTCGCCGAACGCCAGGTTGAACTCGCTGTTCACGAAGGCGCGGTCGCCGCCGGCCTGGCTTCCCCCGGCACCGATGGTGACGCTTCCAGAGGAGAAACCCCACGTCAGCAAGAAGAGGATGGCAAGAAGCACCCACCACGACGGGCGTCGCCAAGAGGTGCGGAGTTCAAGGAATGCCAGAATCAGTGTGCGGCGCATGGGTGGTCCGTAGTGTGTGTGGTTATGCAGCGTTTGTTGCGCGCGCTGCGTCAGCGGCGCGGCTCTCGTCCATGACGCCGAAGTAGACGTCTTCCAACGTTGCCGGCACCTGCACGAAGCCGGCGGGCTGTGATCCTGGCTGACCCTGTACGCGGGTGCGGAACATGGAGCCTTCAACAAGCACCGCTTGTGTTACGCGGTGTGAGCGACGGATTTCTTCAAGCTTCTCCGGTGTAATGATGCCTTCGGCTACGCGGCCCTCAAGCCGGTTGCGCGCCTCGGAGGTGCTACCGCTGGTGACGCAGCGACCGCCGCGGATCACCGCAAAGCGCGGACAAAGTGTGGCGATGTCTTCGACGATATGCGTGGAGAGCAGCACGATGCGATCGCGTCCAAGCTCAGCAAGAATTCGGTAGAAGCGCTGGCGCTCTTCTGGATCGAGACCAGCGGTTGGCTCGTCGACGATCACCAGACGCGGGTTGCCAGCGATGGCCTGCGCGATGCCAAGGCGCTGGCGCATGCCGCCGGAGTAGGTCTTCACCTTGCGCTTGGCGGCCTCGGTGAGATTGACGCGCTCGAGCAGTTCTGCAACCAGTTTCTTGCGCCCCTGCGGCGCGTCCACACCCTTCAGGCGAAGCAGGAAATCAAGCATCTGCGCACCGTTAAGTGATGGGTAGAAACCAAAGTCTTGTGGCAGGTAGCCAAGGCGGCTCCACACGGCGCGCGGGTCTTTCACGATGTCCACGCCGTCAAGCGTGACACTGCCGCCGGTGGGTTCAAGCAGTCCGCTCAGGATGTTCATAAGCGTGCTCTTGCCAGCACCGTTGGGGCCAAGCAGTCCGAAGAGACCTTGCGGGATATCAAGCGACACGCCCTTGAGGGCAGCAACGGGGCCGGGGTAGATCTTGACGAGGTCTCTGATGTGCAGCATGGGTTTCCTTGAAAGCGAAGGCGCGGTGCCTGAGTAGCGGGTGCGATTGTTGGCGGTGGAGTGTGAGTTACTTCGTCGCGGGCGGGGTTGCAGTGGCGGGCGGAGTCGCTGTGGCCGCCGGGGTAGCCGTGGCTGCCGGGGTCGCCGCGAGTGCGGTCACGCGAACGTTGCCGTTCGAACTGAGAATGCTGGCCTTGGACTTGCCTGCGCCATCGATATCCATGGTTCCGTGTGATTTGTCAATGGCAATGTTCTTGGAGCGACCGCCGCCTTCGAGATTGACGCGGCCGTTCGAAGTCTCTGCTTCAACATGCCCGCTCCAAGAAACTGGCAATTCCAGCCGTACGCCACCGTTTGAGGTGCGAACACTCACGGGTCCATCCTGGCCGGACGCTAGCGATGCTTCAACGGTGTCGTTTGAAGTCTCCAACTCGGCCGGTGTGCCGATGTTGCGGGCATCGATCGCGCCGTTTGATGTTTGCAACAGAACCGGACCACTGTGACCATTGATCCGAATGACGCCATTAGAGGTTCGTGCTTTCAACTGACCGGCGAAGCCTTCCACTTTGATGCGACCGTTGTTGGTAGTGATTTCGATACCGTCGAGTCGCGCGGCGCGGATGTCAAGATTGGCGGAGTCAGAAGGAGAGTGTGTCGCACCGGACTGTAGTGCTGGGAAATCAGCGTGAACATGAATTCCGCCGTCGCTACTGCGTTCAGCGATCAGTCGCGTGCGCTTCACGCGCTCATTTGACTCGGCTTGCGTTGCACCACCGCAGTGGAATTCAGCAGTGACTTCCAGCTTGGCAAGAGTGGGATCGCGCGAGACCGTCACTCGGCCATTGCGGCCATCGACCAGCAACTTTCCACCGTCGGCGACAGAGTTATTAGTGATGACAGCAATGCTGCGGTGATCGGTGTCAGCAACATTGCTGTTTGCAACGGTGATGCATCCGGTGATGGCAAGCATCGTGCCTACCAGTGCAGATCGCCAAGCAATGTTGGCAAGCGATGTACGAATGTGTTTCATTGATAAAGCCTTGCGTTGAGACATGGTTTGCATTCAGTGAATCTTCGGTGGGTTCATTGGCTGGGGGCGCGCTACTTGGATGGCCTGTACCACGTGGCCGTACACCCAGCCGAACCCGCGGGCGAGCCAGAGCGTGCCGGTGGCGAGCGCAAGCCCGATGGCCAGGCTGGCCACTGCAAGTGGCGCGGTGAGCCACACGTCTCCGGCGGCATCGGGCACCAGTTGCGTTCCCATGAACATGATGTTGATGTCTGCATCATCACCTGACACATTCGCGATGGGATGACCGAGGAGGTGGACCACGGGAATCACCACCAGCGCAAGACTTGTGACCGCCAGCGTAAACGTCACGGCGAACGTCACCACGCTCACCGGGAAGTTGCCAAGCAGGAAGCCAAGCGAGAGCCAACTTCGGACATCACGGAGCCAGCACCAGATGCGCTGCCAGAATCCAATGCGATCGGCACCTTGTACGGGCTGTGTTCTGCGGGGCATGCGCACGCCAAGAAAGAACTCCACTACTTTGC
Source organism: Chitinophaga pinensis (assembly GCA_943329105.2). Lineage (GTDB taxonomy): Bacteria > Planctomycetota > Phycisphaerae > Phycisphaerales > SM1A02 > UBA966. The sequence continues at coordinate 3,761 of CALQCP020000177.1, forward strand.
CTTCAAAGAGGCAGATGGCGCGGGCGGAACCAAGTAGTAACACGACGATCGGGATGCCAATCAAGATCGGTGCAAGGCCAATCGCCAGTGAACCGATTGTGACTGACCATACGAAGTATGCGAGTGAAAGCACGAAACCAACGGCGCCGAAATACACAACGGCACCCCATGCACGCCGATCAAACCACACACCAATGATGGGGATATCGCGCAGACGCTGGCGCTGAGAAACTGCAGGAATATCCACCGATGTACGAATGTGTTTCATTGATAAAGCCTTGCGTTGAGACATGGTTTGCATTCAGTGAATCTTCGGTGGGTTCATTGGCTGGGGGCGCGCTACTTGGATGGCTTGCACCACGTGGCCGTACACCCAGCCGAAGCCGCGGGCGAGCCAGAGCGTCCCGGTGGCGAGCGCGAGCCCAATAGCCAGGCTTGCCACTGCAAGTGGCACAGTAAGCCACACGTCTCCGGCGGCATCGGGCACGAGTTGTGTGCCCATGAACATGATGTCTGCATCATCACCGGACACATTCGCGATGGGATGACCGAGGAGGTGGACCACTGGAATCACCACCAGCGCAAGGCTAGTGACCGCCAGCGTAAACGTCACGGCGAACGTCACCACGCTCACTGGGAAGTTGCCAAGTAGGAAACCAAGCGATAGCCAACTTCTCACGTCACGTAGCCAGCACCAAATGCGCTGCCAGAATCCAATGTGATCGGCACCTTGCACGGGCTGTGTTCTACGGGGCATGCGCACGCCAAGAAAGAACTCCACGACCTTGCCTTCAAAGAGGCAGATGGCGCGGGCGGAACCAAGCAGTAGCACGACGATCGGGACGCCAATCAAGATCGGTGCAAGGCCAATCGCCAGTGAACCGATGGTGACTGACCATACGAAGTATGCGAGTGAAAGCACGAAGCCGACGGCGCCGAAATACACAACGGCACCCCAGGCGCGCCGATCAAACCACACACCGATGATGGGAATATCGCGCAGGCGCTGGTGCTTGGAAACTGCAGGAATATCAACAGGCGTAAGCGCGGAATTACTACTGGTAGCAGCTGTTGCTGGAGTGATGTGCCATGAACGCGGCAAATGCTCGGCATCCAGGTAGGCGCGCGCAATTTCAGTGGGCGTGCCGTATTCAGCAACCGCCATCTCGGCCGTTGCGCCAGCGGCGATGGCGGCGCGGAGGTGTTGCTCAGCATCAATGATGGCATCGTGTCGCAATGCTGCATCTGCGCCTTCCAGTTCCAAGCCAAGTTGCGCGAGGTATGAGCGGACGACCTTGTCAGCGCTTGGTGATTCAGCGTGTTCCATCAATGCCTCCTAGAACGCGATTCACCCATTTGTTGGTGCTTCGCCATGTTTCGCACCATGCGTTCAAGACGCGGCGCCCTTCGGCGGTCAGTGTGAAGCACTTGCGTGCTGGTCCTTCGTGTGATGCAACCAGTGTGCTCTTGACCAAGCCGTCAGCTTCCATGGAGCGCAACATTGGATACAAGGTGCCTTGCTTGAAGGAGAGTCCTTCGGGTGCTTCGTCCGCCAATTGCCGGGCGATTTCGTACCCGTGGATCGGCGTTGA
>CALQCP020000178.1 GCA_943329105.2 Chitinophaga pinensis
GATAGCAAGGCGCCACTCCCGATCATGCGCCAAGTCATGGTGACCGTTGGAGTGCTGTTGATTGCGTGCAGCGCACTTGCCGTCACCGTGAGTCCATGGTTCTTCGTGGGCACGGGATTCATTGGTGCCGGACTCCTCACTGCCGGAGCCACCGGCCTATGCATGCTTTCAATCATTCTTATGAAAATGCCGTGGAACCGTGCAACCGATAGTGCAAGTGCCGCGAATTGCTGCAGTAGGTAGCGCTGTTTGCATACAACCCATGCCCCCACGAGAGGCGGCGTCCCTTTGAAAGAAGCGTGACGCCGTCTCCTTTATTGGTATGTGCAGATGGAACGGAACATCATGTAGCGCAACGATGTCACACCGCACTCAGTAGATGCTTCGCAGCAAGTCCGAGTCCGGCAATGAGTAGAAGTAGTGCAAACGTGCTACGAAGTGCAGCTTGCGGAATGCGCCGCGCCAGCGCTCCACCAAAAATACTGCCAACGATTCCGCCCGCAATGGTGATCGCCACTGTTGGAACATCAATCTGCACCTGCGCCCATCCGCCCGACCACCACTGCCCAAGCAAGCCCGCGGTGGCATTGATGACAATGACCGTGAGACTGGTGCCCACAGCAATCCGCATTGGCATCCGCTCCACCACCACCAGGGCGGGAATCAAAATGAACCCGCCGCCGACGCCAAGAATCGCAGTGAGCGCACCAATGCCCATCCCAATAGCGAATGAGCGCACGGGCCAGTCGCGCGCTGACTCTATCACCAGCGAACCACCTGCTGCGTCACTGGCTAGCGCGCCTGGCCCGATCGGTGCGTTGGCATCCCGTGCCGAACCACCGTCTTCCGAATTTTCCGGATCGCTCCCTGATTTCCACATGCGCCACGCCGCCACCACTGCCACCAACGCAAAGAGCAACACCTGAACAGTCGGGTTCATGCGCACTGCAATCGGTGTCGCCAACTGCGTGCCAACGATCCCCGCGCTTCCAAAGATCAGAACGCAGCGCCAGTCCACCAAACCACGGCGCGCGGCAATGAGTCCAGACGCCAATGCAATTCCACCGGTCACTGCCAGCGCCTCGATGAATGCCGCCTTTGGTGCATGACCAAGCACAATGCCAAAGATCGGAACTGTAAAGATGGCGCCGCCAGCTCCCACCAAACCCATGCCTGCACCAACAACCAACCCACTAGCGATCTCAATCACCAAGTCATCCATGGCATGACCCGCCGCAACAACCACCGCTCGGCTTGCTGGCTGCCGTTGCACCACTCAAGACTGGCGCCCGCGGTGATACAGGTGCCGTCGTGGGTAGCCCCGCCTTCTTCCAACCTTCAAATCCACCGGCCACGTTCACTGCGTCAAAGCCCATCCGTCGAAGCATGGACGTTGCGGCTGCCGATCGCCCACCGAGTGCGCAATGCACCACGATGCGCTCGCCGCGTGGCAACTCCGCGATGTGGGGCAACAGGCGCGTGTATGCCACGTTGCAGGCCTCCTCAAGATGCCCAACTGCATATTCCGCAGCACCGCGCACATCCAAGATGAACGAACTTCCCCGCGCTACATTCGCTTCAGCGGCAGACATTTCTGGCGTGGTCTCAAGCTTGACACCACCCGTGGCGACCATGGAATCCGGCGCAACCACCGCAATCACGCGGTCATAGCCAATGCGAACAAGGTCTCGAACAATTTCGTCCGCTCGCGCCAACTCACATACCAAGACGATCTTCTCTTCTGGTTTGACGAACGAACCAACCACCATTGGCAACATCTTGCCCAGCGGCGCGTACAGCGCTCCAGGCAGATGACCATCTCGGAATGCAGGCCACGGTCGCGTGTCAACCACCACCGTCCCGGGCGCCTCCCACGCTGCAGCATGCGCACGGACGTCCGTTACCACGGGCGGCACCGGAACAGCCCCAAGCGGCGGAACCCCATCGCGGTTCAACGCCTTCATGCGTGCAAAGTAAAGCGGCGGCTCAGGCTGACCAGACAAGATGTCCTTCACGAATGCGGTTTCGTCACTCACCAGTTTCAACACTGGACTGTTGGCCACTTCATATCCAACCGTGGACTGTGGAATGGCGCCAAGTGCCTTGCCACAAGCGCTCCCGGCTCCATGCGCCGGCCACACCTGTAAGTACCCCGGTAACTCCACGAATTTGCGCGCGCTCCGCCACAAGGCATGCGCGCTTGGCTCAGCGATACCCACTTGTCCCGCGGCACTTTCCAAGAGATCCGGGCGACCAAGGTCACCCACAAACACAAAGTCACCGGTGACCATCCCCATTGCTGCGGTCGCGCCGCCACCCTGGTCGGTCACCAAGTAACTCATGTGTTCCGGCGTGTGACCAGGTGTGTGCACGGCGCGGAACCGAATACCACCCACCGCAAATTCTGTGCCGTCTTGCAACAGCGTGTGCTTGAATGGCGTCAGCCACTTTGACTGCCACTCATCGCCACCCGCGCCGCTGACATAGACATGCGCGCCCACTTGCCGTGCCAGTTCCTGCGCGCCGCTCAAGAAGTCTGCATGAATGTGCGTCTCTGCCACCGCAACAATGCGCAGCCCCTCGCGCGCAGCGGCGGCGACGTACTGGTCCACATCACGCTCTGGATCAAACACAATGGCTTCACCCGTGCGCTGACATCCAATCAGGTACGCGTATTGAGCAAGCTTGGAGTCGTTGATTTGTCGAAAGAGCATGTTGGGAATCTCCGTAATTCAGAATGTTGCAGCCACGGCTCCGCAGCGAGCGTTGCAAACTGGAAGGCGCTCACAACGCAGCCGACCGCTGGCCTTTGATGCGACCCACCAACGGTAGGTTCCCAAAAAGAACCGCCCGCTGCACAAAGGCAAGCGGGCGGAGGCGTGACCAGGAGAAATGAACCGAAGAAATCCGGATTCGTTTAGCGGCGTCGACGGCTCACTGTGAACGCTGAAATTGCCAGCAGCGCCAGTGCGCCCGGTGTCGGTACATATTGCATGTCCAAGCGCACCGCGTCCAGTGACATGCTTGGCGCACTTGCACCAAACTCCACTCGGAATCCGCTTGCCTGGAACGGCACGACGATGGGGCTCCACGTAAACGCCCAGGTTTGGATGGCACCTTGTGGTTGCGCAGGAGCGTCAGCACGCAGTTCGCTGCTACTTGGCGCAAACTGAACGAAGTTGCCAGCGTTATCGAAGAGCGAAAGGCGAACACCGGCGGTGTTCAACACCGATCCAGCGGTCGCAACATTCATCACCACCTGCGTGGGCGAGGCGGCGTTGCCAAGCGTTCCACCCATGATCATCAGGTACAGCGCCGAATTGATGCTGTAGATGTTGCCAGATCCGGTCACGAATGCTCCCGGAGCGAAGTTCATCAACGTGAATGCGGATGAGCCAGCGGCATCGGGAGTATTTGCGCCACCAGATGCCTGTGTGAATGAATCCCACTGGGCAAATTGTGTATTGGGACCGCCCGACCACGACGGGATAAGCGGATTCACAAGCCCAGCCTGAGCGGAGCCTGCAACCAACGAAGCAATGACGATAGACGCGATGAAACGCATTCCTTTTCCTCTCTCGAAATCCAAGAACCGAAGTGTGCCGTACGCGGTCGCAATGACCCGCAGGCACCGGAAACATGCCACCGATTTGCCGCGTGCACAGCAAAGGTCCGAGCGAATCAGCGCAAAAGGAAATATTTTGCTAACGATATAACTTATCGGACACTAGTACGATTTGCCCCACACCACTCGACCCATACTCGGCCGCCCGGTGATGACGCACGTGCCCGGCTCGTTGGCCATATCCAGCGGAATGCACCGCACGGTGACACCCAGCCGACCCTTCACATCCGTCTCCACCGCGGCGTCGCCGCAGAAGTGCGCCAGCGCAAAGCCGCCATGGATCTCAGACGGGGTGTTGTCGTCGCCCGCACGCTTCGGTGTGAAGAATGCCTCAAACTCCTCCCGGGTATCGATCCGTCGCGTGTGCTCGGCGCGGAACGCCATCGCCCGCGCCAGCATGCCGTCCTGAATCTCCTGCAGCAGCGCGGACGCCCCGCGCACAAACTCATCGCGCGGCATCGATGCCTTGTCCTTGGCGCTCCGATCGCGGCGCGCCATGAAGACGGCGCCCTGCTCGATATCGCGCGGTCCAACTTCAATGCGCACTGGAACACCCTTCTTCACCCACTGCCACATCTTGTCACCACCGCGCAAGTCACGCGCGTCGATCTCCACTTCAATCCCACGCCCAGCAAACTGCTGCGTGCGAAGTTCCGCTGCAAGCGCCTTGCAATACTCCAGAACCTGCGGAGCAGACTCCGGCTTGTGCAACACGGGCAGAATCACAATGTGCGTCGGCGCCAAGCGCGGCGGAACCATGAGGCCGTCGTCATCAGAGTGCGTCATGATCAGCGCACCAATCAAACGCGTGCTCACGCCCCAACTGGTTGTCCACGCAAATTTCTGCTGGCCATCGGCATCAAGAAACTGAATCTCACTTGCCTTGGCAAAGTTCTGACCCAAGAAATGGCTTGTTCCAGCCTGCAATGCCTTGCGATCCTGCATCATGGCTTCAATGCAATAGGTCTCTACTGCGCCTGGGAATCGCTCACTTTCAGTCTTGCGGCCTTGAATGACCGGCATGGCCATCCAATTCTCTGCAAAGTCCGCATAGACGCGCAACATCTGCATGGTTTCGTCCACGGCTTCCGTTTCCGTGGCGTGCGCAGTGTGGCCTTCCTGCCAGAGGAACTCGGTGGTGCGCAAGAACAAGCGCGTGCGCATCTCCCAACGAACAACATTCGCCCACTGGTTGATGAGGAGCGGAAGGTCGCGGTAACTCTGCACCCACTTGGCAAACGTGGCGCCAATGATGGTCTCACTGGTTGGACGAACGATCAGTGGCTCATCAAGTTCACCGTCCGGAATCAGCTTGCCGTTCGGACCAGCTTTGAGGCGATGATGCGTCACCACTGCGCATTCTTTGGCGAAGCCGTCAACGTGCGCGGCCTCCTTCTCCAAGAATGAAAGCGGAATGAACAGCGGGAAGTAGGCGTTCTTGTGGCCGGTGGCTTTGAACATGCCATCCAACACGCGCTGCACGTTCTCCCACATGGCGTAGCCCCACGGCTTGATCACCATGCAGCCACGCACCGGGCTGTTCTCCGCAAGATCCGCAGAGCGAACCACTTGCTGATACCACTCGGCGTAGTTCTCCTCACGGGTAGGAGTGATGGCCGTCTTTGCTGCACCGGTGTTCGCGGCGCCCTTCTGTTGCTGCTGTTCTTTTCCGCTCATGGGGCGCGCAGGTTACCC
>CALQCP020000179.1 GCA_943329105.2 Chitinophaga pinensis
ATCGTGGTGGGTATGAATGCCTACAACGACGGCAATGAGCAGCACCAAGTTGAGATTCTGCAGATCCCGCATACGGTGGAAACCGAGCAGTGCGATCGTCTCACCAAGTTCCGCAAGACCCGCAATGCAGACGGCGTAAAGGTTGCGCTCGATGCCATCCGCGCCGCGGCGCGCAAGGGCGAAAACGTGATGCCATCGCTGGTTGAGGGCGCCTTAAACAAGTGCACCCTCGGCGAAATGGTCCAAGCAATGGCGGACGTATTCGGCCGCTACTCGGGCGGCCCAGAGTGGTAAATAAATTGTTCCCGTTCCTCCCGGACCATTTTCTGTAACTTGTGGGGATGGTGCGACGCATTCTGCTTGGGACAATCGTTGGGGCTCTGGCGGCATTTGCTTGGGCGTATGTTTCTTGGTCGGCGGTACGCCTGTATGACTGGGCACTTGAACCACTGCCTGCGGATTCCGCGCTTGTTGACGCCATTGGCCGCGGCGCGCCGCGTGACGGCGCCTATGGATTTCCTGGGATCGACATGCAGGCGCTCAGCACCATGGATGCCGAGCAGCGCGCTCGGACCGTGTCGGAATGGCGCGAGGCATCACAGCGCGGACCGGTGGGTGTGCTCCTAGTACGCAAACAAGGCCGTGACCCCATCAGTGCACAGCGCTACTTGACTGCGTTCGGCTACATGGCATTTAGCGCCTTTCTCATGAGCATTCTGATGGCTGGCATGCGCTGTCCGTCCTGGGTGGGGCGCTGGACCATCGGTATGGTCATTGCCCTCTTTGCGGCGATGGCTGGTGATGGTCCCGACCTCGCCTGGTTTCAGTTGCCCGCGCGCTGGGTCTACGCCGGAATCGCCGACACGTTTTTGACCTGGACCGTGGCGAGTGCAGTGATCGCGGCGGTTGTCAGGCCAACGCGCGGGTAGGGATAACCCTCCAAATGTGCCTTTGTAGCCCGGCATGGGCTACCCCAGCGCTCGCCTTAATCAAGTCTGAATGGCATTTCTGAATATTGGCATTGCTTTCGATCAGTTACGGGGCATGGTGTGTCATACGAGGAAGACGAATTGGGCGGCCAGTCGCACTGGTTGACGCCACCTATTCGGACTTCCACACATGAACAATCGATCACTTGTCGCTGCCTCGCTCATCACCGCGGGCGCTGTTTCCATGTCCGCATCCGCAGCCTTGGTCGCTGGATGGTCGATGTCGACCGCCGTGCCCGCTGCCACCACCGGTATCAACTACACCTACGGCGCCGCTGACTTGGGCGATGCCACCGCGGGAACCTCACTCACTGGTTTCCACGCAGCCGCCGCAACGACGTGGTCCTCACCCGCTGGCAATGGCTCGACTTATTCGCTTAGTTCCAACAACTGGGCGATCGGTGACTACTACCAAGTCTCCCTCTCCACCACTGGATACGCCGACCCGATCACGATCTCGTTTGACCAGACGCGCAGTGGCACTGGCCCGGCGACCTTTGATGTTCTCATGAGCGTCGATGGTGGTGCAAGCTTTACTACGGTCCTCGCCTCATACGTGGTTGTTCAGGCGGGCTTAGCCGGCACCGGTACGACTAGTTGGAACACAGTCACCAACCAGGCTGGATTCACCACCACCATCACTGGCCTCACCGCCGCAGCCGGACAAGCCTCGGTGATCTTCCGCATTCAGTCAACGGTGACCACTGCCGCCGCTGGCACCAACCGTGTGGACAACATCAATGTTTACAGTGGTGCAGTCCCGACTCCAGGAGCCATCGCGCTGCTCGGCGTGGCCGGAGTGGTTGGTCGCCGCCGTCGCTAAGTGATTTCGAGCAACCCGCTTCTTACCTGATTGAATACACAGCCCCGGCAATTCGCTGGGGCTGTGTCTTTAGGGAGCGGTGACCACGATGCCAGTCGGCGAAGCGGTCTGCAGATCGGACGGCAATGAAACCGTTTGTACCAACTGAACACCGCCATTGGCAGTGGACTTGGTGATCTTCAGGGCCTCGATCACCGGTACGGGCGCGGCGCCGCCACTGGGGTTGAAGGCGCGCAGCCGGTACAGGAACTTTCCGCGTTGATCAACAGCTACATCCAGCGAACCCGGGCTGCTCGAAGCAGGCACATAGGTACTGACTGCTTGAATGCTGCCATTTAACTTGCCGGCGAATAGAGTGAGCGAGCCAGATGCAAAGTTCGACGACCACACTTTTTTGCCGTTCGGAGTGGCGGCAGCCCAGCACGGCGACGTGGTGCTTGCTAATCCTGCTGAACTCACGATGCTCGGCAATGCGATTCCGGTGGCACGGATCGAAATCATTCGCGGCGCGGTGTCATCATCAAGTGCTGCAAACGCAACGAACGGCTGTACCGCAGACATTGTTCCGCCAACCGGATTGCTGACACCGGTGAGTCGTCGATTCACTGTCAATGCACCAGCCACCGACGCAGAAAATGTATCGATGGCATCACTTCCATTGAGAAGCACAACCAGCCGCGCACCGTTGCGTGTGAAGAACACGTCGGTTGGAATGGCTTCGGCTTCATAGATGACGTCGTAGGTGCCGATCGATACCGGCAAGCCGTCGTCACCGAGAGTGAATCCATTACAACTGGCGGTAGCAACACCAAGTTGACCTTGGTTCAACACGTAAATGACATTCCCGGACACAGTGATACTGACTGGGCGAACTCCGCCGGAACTGGTCACGCCCATGAAGAGCAGCGAACCGTCATCGCGAAGTGCGAAGGTGGTGAAATCATTGCTCCCGGGGTTCACTACAAACAACTGTGTGCGCGTTGCCACCACCGCGTGCGATTGCGCGCCACCGATATCCACCAGGCCGCGTCCGCCAGTATCGAAGCGACCCACATAGGTCAGCAAGCCGTTCTTGACGTTGCGGTTGTAGGCCAACACGGCATTGGCGCCGTTGGGATTGGTGGACACGTACACGCCGTTTCCTGCGCGTGCGGGCAGGGCGAAGGCGGCAGCGCACAGGAGCGCCAACATGCACCGCGCAAGCCAAGAATTGAGCGGTCGGTTGAGTGAATTCATCAGATCGATACTATCGTCCGAATCACAAATCAAGGCATAAAGAAGGTGCGGACGCCGCAATTGAAACGATCGTTGCGTCCGAAAATCGTCGCACCGTGGGTGCGGGGTCTATTTATGATCTCCCAATCATGCTGCCCACGACCGGACCTGATCGCCAGACACTCGAGACGCTTGCGCGCACCGCGGGCGATGCACTTGTTGCATTGAAGAGCCTGCAGCGCAATGATGGACACTGGTGCGCGGAATTGGAGGGAGACTCGATTCTGCAGAGCGAGTACCTCCTGATGAAGTGGATCTTGGGGCAAGAGCGCTCAGCAATGGCGGATGGGCGCGATGGGGTTGAGACGCTGGGGAAAGTCGTTCGCTATTTGCGATTGCAGCAGCGCGCGGATGGTGGCTGGGGGCAGTATCCAGGAAGCACCATTGATCTCAGCGCAACCGTCAAGGCGTACTTCTGTCTGAAGTTGTACGGCGACTCGCCTGATGCGCCGCACATGAGCCGCGCGCGTGCGGTGATTCGTGCCATGGGTGGAGCAGAGAAGTGCAACAGCTTCAGTAACTTCTATCTTGCGGCACTCGGACAAATTAGTTGGAACGCCGTGCCTGCCATTCCACCGGAAATCGTCTGGCTCCCCAAGTGGTTCTACTTTCACATGGACCGTATGAGTGCGTGGAGTCGCACCATGATCCTGCCGCTCGCGATTGTTGCAACGCTGCAGCCGACGCGAAAGCTTGGAAGCGAGCAGGGGATTGCAGAACTCTTTATCAGCGAGCATGATCGGCATCGACTCAAAATGCCAATGACTACGCCGCACGGCTGGCGCGTGTTCTTCAAGGTGGTCGACAGCGTGTTGAAGTTTGTTGGACGAGCGATCGGTACCGCGCCGCGCATGGCAGCGATCCGTGCGGCATACAGCTGGATATTGGCACGCGCATCGCAAGATGCACCGGCGCCGACACAGGGTCTGGGCGCCATCTTCCCGCCCATGGTGTACATACAGGTGGTGTTCCACGCGCTGGGCGTGAAGCGAAACGATCCACTGGTAGCGCGTGCCGAAAAAGATCTTGATGCGTTCTTTATAGAGGAACCTGCTGCGCATGCCGCCGGTCAAGGTGCTCCTGCACATGGCAACACCATTCACATTCAGCCATGTTTCAGCCCGGTGTGGGACACTGGCATCGCTGGATATGCGCTTGCCGACTGCGGTCTCACCGCTGCAACGGATCGGACGTTCGCGCATGCGGCTGAATGGCTGCGCGGCAAGGAAGTTCGTTGGACGGGCGATTGGATTGCCAACGTGCGCCCTGGAACACGCGCGGCCGGTTGGTACTTTGAATATCAGAACGCGTGGTATGCGGATGTTGACGACACGGTGATGGTTGCCATGACGTTGAAGCGCGCGGGTGGTGCAGAGAATGAGGCGGCGGCGCGTCGCGGTGTGGAGTGGGTGTTTGCCATGCAGTGTGAGAACGGCGGATGGGCCGCGTTTGACCGCACGCGGAATCATCAGATCTATGAGTACGTGCCGTTTGCCGATCACAACGCGATGCAGGATCCAGCGTGCCACGACATCACTGGGCGCACGCTCGAGTGCATGAGTTGGCTTGGCTACCGCATTGATAATCCAACCATCGCGCACGCCGTGGAATTCATCAAAGGCCATCAAGAGCCAGAAGGATGCTTCTGGGGTCGATGGGGCGTGAACTACATCTACGGAACGTGGCAGGCGGTGATCGGTCCGATTCGTTGCGGCGTTCCGCGCAGCGAGCCTTGGATTCAGCGCGCTGGCGCGTGGATCAAGAGCGTGCAGAAGTCGGACGGCAGCTTTGGTGAGACTGCAAATAGCTACGAAGATCGTTCACTGATGGGAACCGGGCCGAGTACTGCCAGCCAAACCGCATGGGCAGCGATGGTGTTGCAAGAGGTGTACGGAGCGAATGACCCGGACTTGTGGCGCGCGCTTCGTTGGCTTGCACAAACGCAGTTGCGGGCCGCTGATGCCGTGCAGCCTGGCTTGAATCCGGACGGCGATCCGGCGGGCAGTTGGGTGGAGACGGAATTCACTGGCACGGGTTTCCCGAAAGTCTTCTACCTGCGTTACCACATGTACCGCCTGTATTTCCCGCTCATGGCGATTGGTCGCGCACTGTCCGCGCACGGAATCAGCGTGCAAGAGCCGGGCAAGTCACACGTAGCAACCGATATCAGAACGGCGCTGGTGAAGTGAATTCAACAGCCGCTGCAGTGGCGGGATGTG
>CALQCP020000180.1 GCA_943329105.2 Chitinophaga pinensis
CGGCCAAGCAATCTGTTGGTGTGGGTCTTTGCAGCCATGCTCTCTGGTGTGTTGCTCTCCGGAGTTCTCTCTGGTCAGCCACTGATGAAACTGCGCGCGGTGCGCACCATGCCCCGCACCTGGCGCGTTGGTGAACCAGTGATCGTCCGCTACACGGTCATCAATGAATCATCGTTGTGGCCCTTGTTTGCGCTGTTTGTGCGCGAAATCACGACGGTGCCCGGCTCGCGCGCCTTTGTGCAACATGTTGGTCCGGGCGAGCAGGTGATTGCAGAAACCGCATACTGGCCCGGTCGGCGCGGGCCGATGCGTCTCGAGCGATTCCGCATCGAAACGGTGTTCCCGTTCGGTCTAGTGATGAAGAGCGTTCGATTCGATGACGCCAGTGAATGCTTGGTACTGCCACGCGTTGAACGACTGCGCCCGGGCGTGCTGGTGTCGCTTGCGTCCGGCACTGTGGCGGGTCCGTCGACAAGTACGCGCTCCGGTCCGGGGAGTGATTTCTTAGGAATTCGCGAGTACCGCCCCGGCGACGGATTGCGACACATTGCCTGGCGGCGCAGTGCATCGGCTGGCACACTTGCAGTGATCGAACGCTCCATTGACGCACCGCCGCGCATTCGTGTGGCACTGGATTTGCGGCGTGCCACGGACGCACTGCGTGTTGACCCTGCTGGCCGCGCCGCGCGCGACTTGGAAGAGGACGCCATTGTCTTAGCCGCCAGCATTCTCTCGCACGCGCAGCGCGATGGATACGAGACCCGGCTTTGTGTCCTGGGACTTCCATCACCAGCGATGCCCATGCGGCGCGGGCACTGGCATTTGCAGAAGGAATTGGCGGTACTTGCGGCGCTTGACCTTGATGCACCGCGCGATGCATCTGCGGTGTTGCCCGCTGAACGCGAGCGCGCCACCACGCTGGTGATTCATGTCGATCGTGCCGATATGCGGCTGGTTACCGATGGCGCCGTCCATGTTGGGGCCACGCAGCTTGGCGCGCTGATTGCGCCGATTTCCACGCTGAGCGTGTCAGTAGCTTCTGTGCCAAACACGGCACCGCTTCCCGCGCAAACTTTGGCGCCCGCCGTTGCAGCCGCTACACCGCCCACCTCCGCAATGTCGGCGATCGACCCGCGCTCACCTTCATCACCACCCGGAGCTGCATCATGAATGTTGCACTTCTCTTTCGGCGCGCGGTGCTGCTCTTAGTGTTCCTTTCGATCGCCGCATTCGCTGCCAGCGAACGGAGCGGATGGGTGCTGGTCATCGGCGGATTGCTTGCCGTTGCCGCCACGCGTATCACCGACGGTCCACGCAAGCGTCACTTACCCGCCTGGGCAATTCGCTTTGGTGTCTTTGTCGGTATCGGCTGGGGCGCGGTGCAATTCATGGCGCGCCCTTCGCCTGATGAGGCGCCGCGCATTGTGGCGTACGTGGTGCTTGGGGCATTGCTGCTCAAACTGTGGGACCGCAAGACTCCCAGTGATTGGCGGCAAGTGATGGCGTTGTCCATCGTCTTGGTTGTTGCATCTGCGCTTGCCTCTGCTGATTTCCTGGTGGGGGTGTTGGTGATCGGCTACGCGGTGGCCACTATCGCCACCACCATGCTTTATCACTTGTATGCCGGTGCAGCGCGTGCCGATGATGATCGCCGTGCCGCCGCGTTGCGCCCGGGGGCACTTGCGCCGATGGAAGCTCCGCATGGTGCTGCCCCGCTGCGGCACTTGCGGCGTCTTGCCGGTGCCGGTGTCGTATTGGGCATTGTGCTGAGTGCCATGGTGTTTGTGATGTTTCCGCGTGAATCAGTGCTCGGGGGGCAATCTGGAAATCGGCAGAGTGGATTCCGCCCCGACATTTCCTTGTGGAGCGCGGGTCGCGTTTCGCTGTCCTCGCGCGTGGCCATGACGGTGACACTTCTGGATCCGCGCGGGGCGGCAGGACCGTTGACATTGCCACTGCGCCTGCGCGGCGCGGTCTTGGATGTGTATTCCGGGCCCGATGGCAAGTGGCGCGGCAACCCCACGCACTCTGGCGATCGCTCATACCAGACCGGATCCGCGCAGGGCTTTCAGTGGTTCGCTGCTGAGGCGCGCCTGGAGCGGTCGAATGTGTGGACGCAAGTGGTGGAGATGCGCTCGCTGGCAAGCGAACATGTATTCACTGCGTGGCTGCCGCTGGCGATTGCCAGCGAGGAGCCACGATCATTTGTTCTTGATCCGCGAACTGCCGAAATCACCGAGGCAACCGCCGGTATTGTCGGCCGCCCGCGCAGTTACAGCATTCGCATGCAGGGCTACCCGTCCGGTGCGTTAGCGCGTGCGGTAGCGGGCGCCGCGCCGCCAGAGCTTGCAGAATTCCCCGTGCCCGAAGTGCGGGTGATCGCGGAACGCATTCTTGCCGACGCCCGGTTAGTTGATCTGCCAGACGAAGACGCCATCAAAGCCGACCCACAACTGAAGTGGGTGCGGCAGCGGCGTATTGCCGCCATGTTCCAGGAGTACCTTTCGGGACCGAAATTTGCCTACACCACAGACCTTTCTGCGTTCCGACGCGTGGAAGGCCAAGATCCCATCGTGTTGTTCATGGAGCGTTACCGATTCGGTCACTGCGAATACTTTGCGTCTGCCATGGTGGCATTATGTCGCTCCATCGGTATTGAAGCGCGCGTGGTCACTGGGTACATGGCAACCGAGTACGACTCCGTTTCCGAACGCTATGTGATTCGTGAATCGGGCGCGCACGCATGGGCGGAAGTGCGCACGAGCGAATGGCAGTGGGGAACCTTTGATCCATCGCCAATAGCAGAGTTGTTGGCCATTCAACAAGCGAATCGCACTTGGATGGATAGTTTCCGTTGGGTACTTGATCCCATTGAATTTGCGTGGAATAGTCAATTTGCATCCTTTGATAGCCGCGCGCAGGCAGAGTTGGTGGAGCGGGTTGGCGCAGGCACACGTGGCACCGGCGAATGGATCGCGGAGCAGTCCAAGGCGTTGTTAGACGCCGCGAATCGTTGGTTTCTGATGGGTCCAGCCGGAGCCCTGTGGCTTGGTCTTGTTGCAGTCACGTTGGCGATCGCTGCAACGGCGGTGTGGGTGGTGGGCGGTCGCGCGCGGCGAGTGGCCCGTGAACTGGGCGCCCGCAACGAGCGTCTCACGCGGCGCATGGCGCTTGGTCGCGATGTGGCGTTCTACTTTGAATCACTTGATGCCCTCGAACGCGCGGGATGTGAGAAGCCGCGCAACTGCACACCACGAATGCATGCCCAGGCAGTACAGCGCGTGAACCCGGCTGCTGGTGTTGCGTTTGCAGCCGTAGTCGATCGATTTTATGAAATACGCTATGGAGGAATGACGCCCTCGCGCGCCCAACGTGCGGCCGCTGACGCGTTGATTCCACCCCTGCGTGCTGCATTGGCGCGCGGCTAGACTTCCGGGCAGCGCGGGCGTTCTGTCCGTCGCACTATTAGGAGTACATATGTCCGCAGCACGATCGCGCACCAACGAGTGGAGACGGAGTCTGGAAGAGCTTTGCCAGAAGGGCGGGGCGCTGGAAATCGCGATTGCGCGTGATGACGCACGTGGCCATGACTTGGTGTGGCGTCTACGCATTATCGAAGTGCGCGACAGTGGCATCGTTGTTGAGAATCCGGGCGCGTTCGGCCGTTCGCTTCCGCTCCATATCGGTACGCGCTTGGTGGCGTTCATTGTCATCGGTCAGAATCGCTGGGAGTTCCGTACCGCAGTCACCGAAGAAATCTTGCCTGGTAAGTATCAAGACGCGCGCAACGGTGCAGCGCGATTGGCGCTGCCCGATCACGTGGAGCGCTGCCTTCGTCGACACGCGCGCTTTGATGTTGGTCCATTGACGCTGGCACCGATTGATGTCTGGCCGCTCCTTGACCCAAAGACCGTGGTCGCTGCCGAGCGCGCCAATGAGTTGGCATTTGCAGCCAGCATCACTGGTGCGGTAACAGCAGAGAAGACCGATGAAGAAGCGATGCTTCCCCAAGTTGGGCCGCGCTTCACAGCGCATGTCGCCAACATCGGCGGTGGCGGCGCCGGCTTGATGGTGGATCCTGAGAATGCGGGTCTGCTTTCGCATCACCGGCTGTTTTGGCTGCGTCTTGAGCCAAGTGACGGCGCAAGCGTTCCGATTGTCACCACCGCTAAGTTGGTGCACACGCATATCGATAGTTCGCAGCGCACCTACGCAGGTATGAGCTTTGATTTCAGTTTCAACCCAGGTCACCAGAAAGTAGTGGCCGAGCAGGTGGAGCGATCGATCAGGAATCTTGAGCGCCGACAGACGCAGTGAGTGCGTGCGCGGTGCGCAGTAGCACCGCGCACTTGTGCAGGCTCTCTTCGTACTCGTGGCGCGGCTGACTCTCCGCAACGATTCCACATCCAGCGCTGTAGCGCAGCGTTCCGCTGTCCGCATCATTGTGATGCAGGGCGATCGTTCGAATGGCTACGTTGAGCGTCACGGCAGTTGGGGAAATCAGTCCAACCGTCCCGCAGTATGGGCCACGTGCAACGGGTTCCAGTTCATCGATTACTTGCATGGCACGAACCTTTGGCGCGCCAGTGATGGAGCCAGGCGGGAATGTGGCGCGCAGCATTTCAACCACGCTTATGTTGGGGCGAAGGGTCGCTTCAATTTCTGCAACGCAGTGATGCACCGTCTCATGGCTCTCCACTTTGCGCGATGCAGTCACGCGCACTCCGCCCGGAAGAGCGATACGCCCAAGATCGTTGCGCATCAAATCCACAATCATGTGCAACTCGGCAGCATCTTTGCCGTTGGCCAACAATTCGCGTGGATCCTCGTGAAATGCGCGGGTTCCCTTGATGGGGCGGGTGATTGCTCGGCCCGCCACGCGATCAACTTCAACGAAGAGTTCTGGGCTCATACTCACCAGCGCGTGTGTTCTGGTTTCGAGATACGCGCCGTAGCGAGGCCGGGCGGCGTGCATAGCGGCTTGCAGAATGGCACGCGGCGATCCCTGCCAGTGTGCGGAAAATCGCTGCGCAATGTTTGCCTGAAAGATGTCACCTGCATGAATCAGTTCCACCGCGCGCGCAACCATTGACTCAAACTCCGCGCGGGTGATGTCCGACTCAAGGCCGCTGATCACCGCGTTACATTCGTCGCGTTCGCCACGCTCAATGCGCTCACTGATTGCAGCGACAAGTGCGGCAGCGTCCGCACTCATCTCCCACGTCTGTGTTTCGTGGTCGTAGACCAGCCGAGCCTCGCAACATGCAAG
>CALQCP020000181.1 GCA_943329105.2 Chitinophaga pinensis
GAGGATTGCCATAGGTGCTTCAGGGGCTCTGGATGCGAGGCGCCAACGATCGGCGCGGGCGGGCGAGGATAGCCGAACCCGATACGATCGTGGACGATGAGCACTGCGCCGCAGCACGAAATTCATGAGGCGATCACGGCATCGATCGCGGCATCGATCGCGGCGGACCCTGCTACCGCGCGGATCGGCCAACTGCTGGCGATTGATCGTGAATCCGCGGGACAGCTCTTGGGCGCGATGCGTGAAATTGCCTTCCCGGGGTTCCACCTGATGGGGGGCGCCGAAGGCGGCGCGGCGGGCACAGTCGGTGGTGCGGCCGGCAAGCGCGAAGGCGACGAGCGCGGTGACGGCGGCGCGGCACGGAACGCACGCGCCAGTCAAGAGCACAGTGACATCGAAGCGTTCGTTGCGGAGCGCGTACCGGCATTGAAGCTTGCGCTTACGCAGTGCATCGCTGCGGCGCAGTGTGCAGCGGGAGGTTCTGCGATCGACCAACATGATGGCACTGCCGACCGCATCGGCAGTGAGGTACTTGCACAGATCCCCGCAATCCGCGCCGCACTGGCTGCCGATGTTGAAGCGGCGTACCGCGGCGACCCGGCCGCGCGAAGTATTGCGGAAGTGATCTTGTGCTACCCAGGAATCACTGCCTTGACGGCACATCGATTTGCGCATGAGTTATGGATTCGAGAAGTGCCGATCCTGCCGCGCATGCTTGCGGAGATTGCACACTCGGCCACGGGCATTGATATTCATCCCGGGGCGCAGATTGGTCGCGGCGTGTTCATTGACCACGGAACTGGCGTGGTGATTGGTGAGACCTGCACGATTGGTGAAGGCTGCCGCATCTATCAGGGCGTCACGCTTGGCGCAAAGAAATTTGAGCGGGACGCAGATGGATCGCTACGCAAGGGAACCAAGCGACATCCGACGCTCGGCGCACGCGTCACTGTGTATGCCGGCGCCACGATTCTCGGTGGCGACACGGTGATTGGTGATGGGTCAGTGGTTGCCGGTGGCGTCTTTGTCATGCAAAGCGTGCCGCCTGGACATTTGGTGGCAAACCAGAAGGCACAAGTACGCGTACTTCCGCACGGAGAGGATCCAGCATGAACGAGCACATCCACCGATCTCGCTTGCGTGGACTTTCGGCATTGGCACTCGCGCTTTCGTTTGTAGCGCTCTTGGTGGCGGTGCCGGCAGCGATGCCGGTGAGTCTGGCGCGCGATGCCACGCCGGGGATTGATCCGGCGACGTTGTATGCGCACGTGCATGTCATGGGCGCAAGTGCCAGTGCCGGCTTTGGAGTTCGTGCCCCGCTGCCGCGCACGCATCCTGCACGGCTTGAGCCGATGACGGTGGCGCGCCTTGCTTCGATGGCGCGAGTGAGCGCAGGCGAGGTAACGGGCGACGCCTCTGGACTCTTCTTCACTAATCCAGGCGTGATGGGTAGCGCGCAAGTGGATGCAACACTCACGCAAGAGCCGCGCGTCACCATGGTCTTTGCGGACGACTTTCTGTTTTGGTTTGTGTACGGCGCGCTCAGTGCGGACCGAACTCCCATCAAAGATGAATCGCAACGCTTGCAGTTACTTGAGCGGGGCCTTGCGCAACTCAATCGCATTGTGGATGCAGGTGTGCCGCTCGTAGTTGGTGATGTGCCGGATATGTCGCTTGCGGTGGGCAAGATGCTTTCCAAAGCGCAGATGCCCAAGCTGGAGACGATTGCGCTTGCGAATGAGCGAATTCGTGCGTGGGCCAAGGACAAGCCACGCGTGGCGGTACTGCCACTGGCAAAGTTGGTTGACGACCTGCGCTCCGGCAAACCCTTCGAAGCGGGGCGCCGCAGTTGGAGCGAAGAGGTTGATGGCGCACTGATTCAGCGCGATCAGCTGCATCCAACATTCACCGGCAGCGTGGCGCTGCTTGCATGCACTGAACAAGCTGCAAACGAGCGATTTCTTGGAGTACGGCAACCAAATGCGCCGGGCGCTCCAGTTGCATTTGAACATGACCCAACCAAAGTTGCCGAGCGCATTCGGGAGGCGGCGGGTGACGGGGTGGGTGCAGGTGCAGGTGCGGGAACGGGCGCAGGTGCGGGGGCAGCCGCCAAGGGCGCCAACGCGCGTTAGTTTGGCGCCAGTAGTTGCGAAAGCTTGCGCCGAGCTTCCACATCGGTGGTCTTGGAAATCAATTCGTTCACCCACGTATCGGCGGCAATGCGACCATCGACGGCGCGCACTGCTGACAGCAATGCCTGCGCGTCCATGTCCAGGCGCGGCGCGCGCATGGCGTTCTTCAGTGCGGTGAGGGTGACTGGATCGCGCAGTGTTGGAATGTCAAGCGCCCACAGGTGCCACAACATGTCACGCTGTTCGTCGGTTGGATCCCGCGCGATCGACCATGCTTCCATGAACTCTGCGCGTGTGCCCGCGCGGAAGATTGGACCAAGAGCAATGCGCGCTACTGCGTCTTGCGCGCCCTTTGCTTTGGCAAGTTTCCACAACTGCGCGGCCACTGTGTCATCGCCAGCAAGAACCAGGTCACGCATGGCACGCGCGCAGGACTCACGGGTCACGGCGGGGTCGGCATCTTTCAGTTTCTCAAGCGCAGCGCGTGCCGAATCACGGAGATCCATTTCGCCCACTACAAGTGCTGGCGCCTTATCGCGGCCGGGCAGCATGGCAAGTGTCTTAGGGGCAGGCGTGGTCATCAGCGGATCGCCAATGGTGGCAATGCGCCACACCTGCGCGATCGGATCGCCGGGCCACTGTCGACCCGCCACCAAGAACGGCGTGAGAGCCGCAAGTCGTTGAACGACGGTGGCCGGCGGAACAAATGCCGTGAGATACGGTTCGTGCACCGAGCCGACATAGGCGTACACACCGTGATCAAGCCATCGACCACCGACGGTGTAGGCAGCATCAGGTGCTTGTAGCGAGAAGCTGTGAATCATGGAAAGCGCCATCGGCTTTCGCAGTACAGGGATGTCGGTGGATGGCGCACTTGACGACGTCTCCACTTCAAAGAAATCAGCGTTGCCGCTGGAATTCATAAAGAGAACATCCGGCCCAATGCCCTTGGGCAAGAGTGATCGCCACGAAGCAAGCGTTCCGCTGCTGCCCTCCCATGATTTCATGGTGAAGCCTTCTTGGGCAAGGACCGGCGTGGCTTGCGCAAATGAATACGCCGCGTACATGCCACCGGTGCGGTTGGCGTATCCGTCAAACATCCATGTCTCGGTGCGATGCAGGAAGAGTGAGCACATGGCCATGTATGCCGAGCGAGTGCTGGTGCCAAAGATCTGTGCTGCAAATCCCCAGCGTGATCCATCGTCGTTGCGGCACAGGGCGTCCGTGAGTGAAAGCGGTCCGTTTTCCTTGGGAAGTTGCGGATTTCGGCCGCCGGCTGGCGACGGAAGGTCCACGCGCAAGGCGGCGTGACGACACAGGGTGAACGTCTCCAAATCATCCCCAAGCGTGTTCCACGTGAGGCCACTTGATGCAAAGGAATTGCGGACGGCGGCATCAAGCGTTGCAAAGTCTGCTGCACTCAGGATGTCGTTACTGCTGCTGCCAGCGGGCTCTTCAAACCACACGAGTGGCTGGCCACGTCCAGCTGCCAGCGCTACAGCGGCGGTCCATGCTGGATCCTTGACTGACGCGCCAACGATTCCAGCGGGCACCAGGCCGATGGCACGCAGTGCAACCACGGAGCCGTTGGCGGGGTCGCCGCCCCATGCGCGCGCGATTGCGGCATCCACGGCGGCGCGCAACGCGGCATCATCGGCGGGTGCTGCGGATGCGGGGCGACGGATCACTTGCGCTGGCTTAAAGGCGCGGATGAAGCGCGGGGCGAATTCATCATCCTCGATCAGAACCGGCCAGCGCGCCTTGGGAGTCCAGCGTGCGATTTCTTCAAGGTAGGCGCCCTCATTGGCAACCAGCACCACGCGATCAACAACGGGGAGCTTTCCTTCGATGCCCAGTGAACGCATACCAAGCCGCGCAAACCATGGCATCTCCGCCATGCGTTTCGCTTGCTCTTGTTCCGGCGTGAGGGCTGACTGGCCCGTTGGCGCGGGGGCGGGAGCGGCGACGGTGGCGGGCGTAGAAGTAGGCGCGGGCGCGGGTGTCGGCGCGGGTGCGGGCGCGAGCGCCGGCGCGGGCGGTGCTTGCAGCGCCCATGCGAGTGCGAGCGGAAGCGTGATGAGCGCGATGGCAGTCATGCGACCGATGATAGAGAAGCGCTCTCAGTACGGCGCGTGCGAGTGGCAAACTTTCAGTAGTCACCCCGCGCTTCGTCATGCAACCGTTGCGCGCCACAGTGCTGCCGCGAGGAGCGCGCCGAGCACTGGACCAACAATTCCAATCCATGCGCTGCGCCAATCGCTTCCGCCCTTACCGGGAATGGGAAGAAACGCGTGTGCAACGCGAGAACCCAGATCACGCGCGGGGTTCATGATGCAATCGCTTGCGCCGGCAGCACCAAGGGCGAGCACCGCTAGCGCCATGCCAGCCATCAGGACGGACAGCATTGGCTGAACAACCGACATCGGAGTGGCCGTCAGTTGGAAGGCGATGCCGTCTTCCGCTTGATCCGCGCTGCCGGCATCGATGGTCGCTCCGGCGATCAGGCGCAGAATGACATAGACAAAGACGGTGGACGCAAGCACCTCGGAAAGCAGGTTGGAGAGCGGCGCACGAATGCGCGGTACATTGACAAAGACCGCCAGTTTGGTCTGCGCATCGTCGGTGCGTGACCAGTACGGCAAGAACTGCAACCACGCGACCGCTGCACCCACAAACGCGCCCGCACATTGTGCAGTGATGTTGCCCGCCACCATGTCAGACTTGAGTCGACCAATGGACCACATCGCTACGGTGACTGCGGGGTTGAGTTGCGAGTCACTCCGACCAGCGACTAGCAAGCCGGCAGCAAGGGCCGCGCCCCATCCAAGTACCGCGGTTCCGTAACTTCCGCCAACACCCGGCGCGCGAGCAAGGCGCAGGTTTGCAGTGACGGCAACGCCAAGAAATACATACACGGCGGTGCCGAGAAATTCGCTCGCAAATGGGGTCATGGCGCGGAGTGTAGGTCGTGATCATTCGCTTCGACGCCGGCGAGCAGGCAGAAGGATCGCCACGCCTTGCAGCGCGCGCGGAGTTCTGCAGGAGCCACCACGCGGAGGCGTTCC
>CALQCP020000182.1 GCA_943329105.2 Chitinophaga pinensis
CGTGACTACGGCTGGGTCCGGCATCGCCTCAATCAATGTCGCCCAGGCGGGCACTGTGACCCCTGAATACTGACAGGCGCCCCAGTTCGAAAGCAGCCTGCCAAGGTCCGCCCCGTCAACCCGCCCATCGACATTGATGTCCGACGCTTGTGAGTATGGCACTGACGTAGTGAGCCCCCAGTACGCGAGCAGGGTTCCGAGATCCGCTCCGTTAACGATGCCATCCGTGACAATGTCGCCAACACATCGACATGCGCCAAGCTCAGGGTGCGTCGCGCATTCGCAGATGTCTGGAATGCCGTTGGTGTTCGTGTCGGCGAGTTGGCCGGAGACGAGCTGACCGTAGTCGACGATGCCGTCGGAGTTGCAGTCGGCGGACCATTCGATGACTGAGGCAAACTGCGAAGCTTCTGCGTAGTCCTGCCATGTTCCTTGGTACGGCGAGGGTTCCATGCTGACGATCATTCGACAGTTGTCTTCTTCATATGGAGGGTAGTTGTTCGGCTCCGATGGCAACCAATTTCGGTAAGTCGACCCGGCCCCATCAATCCAGCTCCATCCCTGATCGGGTTCTCCGCCGATGGGATCCTGGATGAGACCTATCCAAATTGTTCGGTCGAACGGACCGGGTTCGATGGCGTGCACCAAGTTCCAGACGAATTGATTTTCTGTCAAATCGGCGATGCAGACAACGCTCGCGCCGCGAGAAACTGCTCGCTGTTGGTGCCACGTGAATGATTGCAAGTCCGGAACGTGCTGGTACCAATGCCCATTCCCCCCATCCTCCACCCGCCACTGAACCGGATAACTCCCAACGGTGCATTGCACGCCCTGATCGCAGCAATCCGGAATGTCGTTCCCGTTGTAATCGGGCAGCGTTCCAGCTTCGAGTTGAAGGTAGTCAGCAACACTATCTCCATTGCAGTCCGGCGCGTAAATCTGAATCATGAGTTCACCGCAACCATCGGCGGCACACCCATCAATCGGATCGAGTCGAAAGTCAAGTTGTTGAACAGAAGCTAGTTCTATAGTTGCATTGATGGTCGGCACGCTCCCGTAGTACGTGGTCCATGATCGCACTACGTGCGAATCCGCGAGGACGTCAACGCGCAGTGCACTCGTATTCGGGCCGCCAAGAATTGCGCTGATTTCCGCAATGATTGGGGTGGAGCGAGACGCCATCCAGCGACGAGTTGGTCGCTGAAGGCCCGCTTGCGGGGTGTCACACCCATAGGCCTGATTTGTGTGGCTCCATGTTCGATGAATCATGCAGAACGATCCACCGAACCCTGCGATTGGCTCTGGGCACCACGCATAGGCACCATTGTCCGGGGTCGCGTTGTACGGCGTGAAGTACGGAATCGGTAGCAATGCCGTTCCTTCGCCACGATCGAACAGGTACCACCACCCACCTTGCCCTTGCACTCCACTGAACTGCGCTTGCGAATCCGCAACGGCTACATATCCGGGTGGGGCGGCGTTGGCGGACATTGACAAGGCGGTTGCTCCCGCCGCTGCTCCGAGCAATGCTGCCGCCGCCGTGGTCTGGATCTTCATATGTGAACTTCCGTTACTGCTGTTGAAATCGCCCGGGCCTGAATTGGGAGTGCGCTCCCCGGCGATTAAGGCGCCATCAGCCCCCGCGTGCACGGGAATCTCCCGAGAATCTCTATTTCCTGCCCCCGACCACCACGCCGCGGCCGCTACCACCGTAAGCGCAGTGCCGCCGGCCACCCAGCGCACCCCGCCGCGAGCGTTCGGCTGCTCGTGCCCAATCTCGCCAGCCTCCGCGCCCTCCACCCCCTGCCCCTCGCCATCCGCCTCATCAACCACCCCCATCGCGCGCGCCGCCTGTTCGGCGGTCCACTGCTCCGGCGTGCATCGTGATGGACTGGCTTCGATCATCGTTTCACCATCAAGGCGCGAACGGGTCCCTCATGCGCGGAAATCACCGCTGAACTTCCGCCGATTTCGGCGTGCCGTTCCGCAAGCGTGCCATGATGCCATGCCGCACCGCATCGTGCGTCGGAGAAGGGAAAGGAAAATGCACGCATTCGAGGGTTACACTCATGATCATGGAAGTTCGGATCCAACTCGACGAGAAGGACATGAAGAGCGCACAGGCACTGTCCGGGATCAGCGACCCGGCAGCCTTGGTGCTGCACGTCCTGCGGGAATACGTCCAATTCCGGAGTCGCCAAGAAATCCTCGGCATGGAGGGGTCGGATCCGGAGGCCAAAGCCCCGCCGCGCCGCAAGCCCCCGGAATTCCGAAACGAGGAGCCGCGGACCGACCCGAACGCGTGAACGCCGGGACTATTGCTGCACAAGGTCGCCCATGGGTTCTTGCGGATACCAACGCATGGATCGATTTCATCCGTGACCGCTATCCCCCCGACACCAACCGCTGCACCTCGATCACCGTCGCCTCCATCTCGCCCGCCGGCACGCCCTCGGCGCGCAGCAACTCGGCGACCGCCTCGCGCAACATCGCGCCGACGCGGCGTGTGGCGTTCGCGCACTGTTGCACGGTGCGCCCCGTGCGCGGGCCGATCACTGCGTACGGCAACCCCTCGCTCACGTGCAGCCGGAACACCTCGTATTCATCAAGGAGACCGCGCTCGTCACACTCCGCGTGCGCCACGCGGTGCGCTTCGTTCACCAACTCGAGCGCCCACGCGCGGTCGAACGCATGTACGCCGTCACGGTCATCCATCGGCTCAGCGCCCGCGGCAGTCGCCGCATCAAGCGAGGTGCGCTCCCGGTTGCGCCGCGAATCCGTGCGCAGCGTTCGCCCATGGAACGCCATTCCGTGCATGAGCCAGCGCCGCAACTGCAAGCCGCTTGTGCGCCACTTGAGCAATGAGTCCGGCGTCGCCAACATATGCGCAAAGAAGCCAGCGACCAGTTCGTCCGGCTCACCAAGCTCACGCAGCGCGGACCCCACCACGTATGCACGCAGTGGTTCGCGATACCGCTCCATCAAGTACGTGGCAACCGACCGATGCGCCGTCCGCGCCGCCGGACCATCCGGCGTCGCACCCTCAATGATCGTCAACTGCGTGCCGATCCATGTGGCGTGCGTGCTAGGGAAATGGTCAATGGATGGCATGGTGCTATCTCAGAACCGCAGAAATCCCACCCACCCCAACCACCTCACTCAAACTTCCCGCGGCTCACAATCCGGAAGTCGTACACCTCCGCCAACTGCTTCGCGTCCAACTTCTCAATGGCGTTCAACTTCGCCACCAGCGGCTTCGGATCATCCATCGCAAGCGCGCCAAGCCGCTCGAATTTGTTCGCCAAGATGTCCTTCAAATTCGCACTCGCATTCCGCGCATGACCACTCGGGTACATCACGAAACCACTATCAAGCGTCCTTCCATCCGTCGTAGTAATCACCACGCTCGTTGGAATGCCGTCCGGATAGTTGCGGTCGTACTCCGCGCCGCCATGCTCGAACGTCATCTTCTCCATGAACGCGCGCGTGGTCTTGTTCACGATCGCCGCTGGGTCATAGTCATACGGCGCCAAGAACAGCGTCTTCCACATGGCATCGTTGCCGTCAGCAATCTTGCCAGTCTTCATTTCCGCGGCCTTCTCAACAGCCTTACGCAGCAGCGTTCCCACGATGTACACCATCGAATGGTCCGCACTCTGCCGCGTCTTTGGATCGCGCTTGGCTGGATCGCCAATGATGCCAAATGCCGGCTCGTACGCCACAATCTTGATGCCCTTGATCAGCCCCGGATTCTCCAAGATCTCCGGATGCTTGCGCATCAAATCGATCATGCCCTGCAGCGCGCCCGCACTCTGGTGCTCATACAACCCAAGCTTGAAGTGCATGCCCATCACTGCAAAGTCATCGCCCGTGGTACTCAACACCAACGGGAACGGACTGTCGCCCGAAGTCTTCTCAAACTGCCGGAACATGCTCTCTGGATTACGGAAGATGTCCTTCGGTCCAATGAATCCGCGCATCGAACGCATCATGCTGAGCACCGCCACTTCAGTACTGATCGCCGCGCTCGCGCCCTTGGAATCACTGAGCTGCTTGCCAGCGCGAATGGCGCGCCACGGAATGTAATGCGCAACCACCATGCCAATGGCGCTTTCAATCTGTTCCGGCGTCGCGCCCATCATGGCACCCCACGTGGCCGCACTGGCAATCGCGCCGTGCACCACATGGTCAATCTTGTAGGTCTTGAGACTGAACACCTCCGCAAGGCGTCCACGAATCTCGTCCGAAAGCATCATGCCGCGCAGCGCCGCAGCGCCATCAAGGCCCTTCATCTGCGCCGCAGCAATCGCCACTGGGTAGAAATCATTGTGCCCAAACTCGCCAGCAATGAAGCCAAGTTCCTTGCGGAATCCAAAGTTGGTGCCGTTGGAATCCCATTCGCGCACCGCGCTGCTATTCGCAACGATCGCCTTCTCCGGCGCAACCTTCACGGTGCTTCCAAAGAACGGAACGCCGTGCGCGTTTGGATATTCCAGCGCCTCTTCGCGCAGGACCACCGGCGCGTTTGCGCACAGAGCCACCGCGCTGATGCCGCACAACACGCTGTCCGTATGAAAGAGCTTGGTGCGCTCTTGCACCGACTCCGAAGGCGCAGCACTCCGCATGAATTCGCAGGCGTACTTACCGAGTTCGAGCGCTTGATTGCAGTTGGGCTTCAGTTCAACGGACATGGAAATCTCCTCAAATCAGGTAGCGGGGTAACGAGCAGCACGCGCGCGGATCGGTCCGCCGCGAGCGCCACAGTGTAGAGAGTTTGGGTGCGCGGATGACCCTCCGGCAATCACGCCGCGCAGTTACTTCAACAGCGCATCGAGCAGCTCGACCACGCCCTTGCCCTCGGTGGCAATGGTTTCCAGAATCGGGCGGCCGCCAGCAATGTCAAGCAGTTCACGCACCAGTTTGGCCTCACCCGCGTGATCGGCCTTATTGGCAACAAAGAGGTCAGCAATCTCCAGAATGCCCGCCTTGTCCATCTGCACGGAATCGCCCATGCCTGGCACCACCACTACCGCGGTGAGGTCAACATGCTGACGGATTGCAACATCATTCTGACCAGCGCCCACGGTTTCAATGATCAGCGTGTCGAAGCCCGCCGCGCCGATCAAGCCGATGATTTCCGGCAAGCTGCGGTAGTCCTCGCCAACAATCGCCAGCGATCGATAGAAC
>CALQCP020000183.1 GCA_943329105.2 Chitinophaga pinensis
CACGCGCAAGATTGAAGAGGAGTTTGATGAGATCGCCGAAGGCAAAGAGAAGTGGCAAGAGATGTTGCACCGCTTCTACGTGCCGTTCAAGGACGTGGTGGCCGGACTTGCGGCTGCTGACACTGCTCACGTGAAGGCAGAGGGAACGCCGTCGCCGTATGCGTGTCCGTTGTGCGGTCGACGCTGCGAGTATCGCCTTGGAAAGACGGGCAAATTCCTTTCGTGCAGCGGATATCGCGAACAGATTCCAGTCGAGTTGCCGCCAGCAAAGGTGCCGGCGAAACCGGCGAAGAAGAGTAAGGCATCGGCTAAGCCAGCCAAGCCGGTCAAGCCCCGCAAGGTGAAGACGCAGCCGGCGTGCGCGTATGCGGCGCCGGTGAATCGTCAAGGTAAGCCGCTGCTGCCGGAGAAGGTGGACATTCGCTGCCCAGTGGATGGCTCGCCGATGATTCTGCGCACCGGTCGCTTTGGTGACTTCCTCACCAGCGTCAACCGCGAGACTGATTTCATTCTCAACATCGACAAGAAGGGCGGACTGAAGTTCCCGTCGCCGCCGCCGTATGTGACGGAACTGCCCTGCCCCAAGTGCAGCGCACCGATGAATCTGCGCACCGGTAAGCGCGGGCCGTGGCTTGGGTGCAGCAAGTTCCCCAAGTGTCGCGGTCGCGAGAGTTGGGCGAAGATCCCGGTGGAGAAACAGCAGGCCTTGGAGAAGGCGCTGGCGATCCACGAGGGCAATCAGCCGAAGTTTGATATCGCTGCGCTTGATGGCACCCCGCTCAAGGAGGGGACGCCAGTGGTGGCGTTGGTCATCCCGGGCGAGGAAGCGAAGTTGAAGTTCCACGCGGACTGGGATGCGGAGCAGCGGGCGCTGGGCGCGACGGGGTGACGCGGCGGAGTGGGGAAACCGAGGTGCCGAGGGTCAAGACCGGGGATTTTTGGGGGCTGCACCAGCCGCGATATGGCGTTTCCACGCTGCCAGGGGCGATCCGGGGAATATCTCGGAATTCATCTCCGAAGTCATGATGGGTGGCGCATTCAGATTGCGTTCATAGAGGTGAGACTCTGCTTTCCTGCTTTGAGGAAGCAACTCACACCCGTCACACGAACCCCTCGTGCGGCGAGTGGATCCCCTTGGCTTCCGAACCCATCGGAAGCTCCGTCCCCCTTTGGAGATATCCCACATGTTGCCAATGACCCGAATAGTTGTATCGAGCACGGTTGCGTCGCTTGTCCTTGCTGGCACGGCTTCGGCCGCGGTGGTGTTTGACAACTACGTGAATGCTGGCACCTATATCGACTCTGTGAATACCGGCAGTAACAACGTGCGTTGGTACGCCGTGTATGCCGCGAACGCCACCAACGCGCCAACCCTGAACATCTCGCAGTTGCGCGTCCGAATCTCTAAGGCTGCTTCCTTTGCAGGTGCCTCGCTTGAAGCATTTGTAGCAACGGCAAACGGATCCGACTTGTCAACTGCTTACCCCACATTGGTCGCTCCGGGTGGCACCGAGCCTGCATACACAAGCCTTGGAACCGTGAGCCTTAGCGCTAATGGCACGTCTTCCGCCGTCAATTCAACGGCCAGTTGGGGGAACGGAACAGCCACCCAGGCCACTATCGCCCTGAACAACAGTTGGAGCACGAATGGCTGCTTCTTCGTTGGATTCCGATTCACGTACACGGGAACCCCGACCGCGCTCGCATCTATTCGACTCAGCACCGGCTCGAGCGCATCTGGTGGATCTGAAACCGCGCCGGCCACTGGGGCAATCGACAACGTCTATTGGAGGTCAACAGGCTCCGTGACAGGTGCCGTCACGGGCCCGCTCACTTTCAGTAACGCGAGCACGTCCAACGTGGCTTGCATGGATGTCAGCGGCAACCTCGTCCCCGCCCCAGGCGCGCTTGCGCTGCTTGGAGTCGCTGGCCTGATCGGCCCACGCCGACGCCGCTGAGTTAGTCATCTTTATCTCTGCTCAACCGCACCGGCGATCCAACATGGGTCGCCGGTGCTTTGTTTAGCGCAACCCAAGGCGGACGCGGGTCTCTGACCGCCGATAAATCTACGACTGTGACCAACCGGAAGCGCGGCGCAGAATTTGTTTCGGATAAGCCGGACAATGACGGCGGATTTGGGGTCTATTTCTTGCAGGTGAAATTTGTTGTGCTATGTTAGCGCACACTCGCGTTTTCCTGCCTCTTTCGTCAGTGAGGCACGCGAGTACCACCAAAGAGGCTGTGAATCGGGAGATTGGTTGCGTTACGCCATGCTCCGCGCGTTCACGTTCTTTGCTGTTCCCGCTGCAATACTCACCGTTTCCGGTTCCGCACTTGGTGCTGTATCCACTGTGAAGTTCACAGCGGATGCGCTTGGCCTGGGGTCGAGTGAGATCAACGAAGGCAGCACCGTTGAAGCGAATATCGCTGGGAAACTCATCACTAGTAGCACCACCGGCATGGGAAGCTCGCTCTACGTGCAGCGCAGTGGAATTGCAGGCTCCGGTACCGCCTCGGACCCATTGATGCTCCGGGTCACCTGCCGCACGCGCCTTGATGCCATCAGTGGATTTCCTGGGAACAACGATGACGACGATCGCTCCCCTGCATCAAATTCCGCAAACGACTACCAAGCAGGCATCCTGTACGTAGCCAAGGAGAACTCCTCCACGGTTGGCAAAGACGAAGGCCTTGGAGTGCGCGCATTCGCAACCAACACGAGCGGTGTTCGCACGACTTCGGGCGGCGCAGCCAAGATCACTGGCAACAAGGAAATGAGCGGCGGCACGGGCTCGACCGTCTTTGACCCCACACCGAGCGACGAACCCGGCGACGAAGAAATTCTTGTTGAGTTCAACGGAGCATCATCGACGCCCGGCATGCTGGGCGACAGCATGACCGTCACCCTTTCGAAATTCAAGTCGGGCAATCTCCTGGAATTGACCATCAATCTCCAAGGCGGAGGCGTGCTGCACTTTGCATCACTTGGCACTTCAAGCGGAGCGTTCACGTCACTTGGAAGTGACGTGCAACGGCTGGCATTCTCATCGCTTGCGGGGCTTTCCTCCAGCGCGATCGTCAGTTCCTTTGCCATCCGCGCCATTGAGGATAACGCATCGCATCCGAGCGTGAACGCCGAAGGTCTGCTGCTTCAGGGCATCTCAGGAACGCTGGTTCCGGCTCCGGGCGCCATAGCGCTTCTGGGCTTGGCTGGCATCGTTGCCGGGCGGCGACGCCGCTGACTGTAACGAACGCTGATTGAAACAGAAACTCCCGAGCCGTCGACTAACGACTCGGGAGTTCTTTTATTGGAACACGGGTGACCGGCACCGACATCCGTGCGGAATATATCGTGATGCCTTATCCGGGTAGGGATTTGGCGCGGTTCGGATAGGCGACCAGAATGATCGCGAAGCAACCAATGGCCATCCACATGGGGACGGTGAACAACTTTGTGTAGTCCATCGTGCCGCTTGCGCTTGCCCAATTTCCGACGATGTTCGCTGCAACAATGCTGCCGACAATCGTTCCGATACCAACGATGACCAGATTGAACAAGCTCTGCGCCGTGGCACGAATGTCGCCCGTGGTGTTCTCGTCAACAATCATGAACGCCACGAAGATGAAGCAGCCAAAGCAGAGACCGTGCAGCGCAATGCCTGCCATCACGAATGGCAACGTTGGCATGAACGCCCAGAGAGCCATGCGCAACGCATAGGCAGCCAGACCGATCAACAAGAGATGCTTGCGTGTGAACCACTTGGTGAGGAACGGCATCATGGCAAGCACCAGAATCTCCGTCATTTGGCCGATGGTCATCAAACCACCGCCAACGCCGAACACCTCGCTGATGGTCTTCTCAAATGCGCCCTTCTCCACAATGGATGCCTGAACGCTGCCAATGAATGCGTCCGCCTGTACAAAGTAGAACTGGTGAATGATGCTGACCGGGACTGCAATCAGAAAGAGCAGCACGAGCGGCATCTTGGCAACCTCGCCAAATGCCTCAAGCCACGCCGTGTTTTGCTTGGCATTCCGCGAAGGCGGCGTGTTTGGAAGGATGAAGCAATACAGACCCATCAGGACGCCAAGGCCAGCACTGATCTGGAACGCCACCGCGCGTCCTGCATTCTGAGCAGCGGTCACTTCGTCAGCACCCACGCCAACCGGCGTGTGGTAACGGAACAAAATCTGACCAACGGTGATGCCCACCGCAATCCAACCAACCGTGCCCCAAACGCGGATCGGACCAAAGTCCGTGTCGCGATTTGGAATGTGTGCGAACGCCAGCGAGTTGGTCAAAGCCATGGTCGGCGCGTACACCAATCCGTACAAGGCAGAGAGTGCGAGGAAGTAGTTGAACTCGCCAGTCATTCCCATAAGGAAAACTAACAGTGCGCCCACCAAGTGACTGACGCCCAGAATCTTCTGAGTGGCGAAGGTGCGGTCGGCCAGCTGTCCCGCAAGGAACGGACCAAAGATGGCGCCGAGCGCGCCGGCAGAGAAGCAATAGCCGATCTGTTCTCCGGTGAACTTCAAGTGCCCGGAGAGGAACGAATACAGAATCGGAAGCCATGCGCCCCAGATCGCGTACTGCAGAAACATCATCACCGACAGGCGCGTTCGAAGGTAGGGGATGCTGCTGCCGGGGGCGGTAATGGTTGAATTCATGGACGCGGATCATAACTATGCCCTCCCCGGAATGTCAGGCGGGTTCACGCATACGTGGATACACTCCCCCACCTATGCAGGACCGCAGAAAAACACGCAAGGTGGCAATCGGCGACGACCGCGTCGGACGCTTATTCATTGGCGGCGACTCCCCGATCTTGGTGCAGACCATGACGGCTGGCTACACGTATGACATCGATGCATGCGTCGCCGAAATCGAGCGCTACCGTCTCGCTGGTGCCGATGTGGTGCGCGTTGCCGTTCCGGAGCGCAAGGACACCGATGCACTGCGCGAGATCATCAAGCAGGTGAAGGTACCGATCGTTGCGGATGTGCACTTCCACGTCCAGCGCGCACTTGAGGCCGTTGAGGCCGGGGTCCACAAGATCCGCCTCAACCCAGGCAACATCTCTGACCGCGACCAGGTCAACCAAGTCATTGATGCGTGCAAAGAACGCAAGATCCCCATC
>CALQCP020000184.1 GCA_943329105.2 Chitinophaga pinensis
AGCCGCGTAAACAGTGAGCCGGGCTACGCGGTGGGTTCCGGCAGTGCGCTCGGCGTGGCGGTTGCAATGCGGACAAATCCTCCACCGCATTCGTGGCATGTTCCGGCGATTGCTGTGGGCGTTGTAGCGCGCAAGTCAAATCCGCAGCCAAGACATGACGCGCCGCATTGATCCACGCGCGCTGCAATGCGGCGCCGACATGCTGCGAGTCCACATGCACCGATGAACGCCACTGTTGCAATGTCCCCAAGAATGCGCGCGTCTGTTGGCAACATCTGGTACCAGGTATCGACGCGGAGTACAAAGTCACTGCGAAGTCGGAGCGTGGTGACAATGGTGATGAAGGTGACGCTCAGTACTACTAACGCCACCGTGGACAGCAGGATGGGTAGCAGGCATGCACCAAGTTCCGCACTGGCTTGCAGGGGCGCGATCGGTGCCCAATCGGTCGCGCGTCGTGGTGTGCCGCAGCGCGTGCAATGATTGGTGGCCGGGGCGGTGGTGTTGGAGAATTCAGTGCCGAGATCCGCGACAGCGGCAGCCGGAGCGGTCAATGGCCAAGATGCTCCACACGCCAGGCACGGTTGCTCGCTTGTTGCGCGACGTACACGCGCACGAACACCTGCTTCCCAGAGGGCGTGCACGCCTACGGCCATTCCCAGCATG
Source organism: Chitinophaga pinensis (assembly GCA_943329105.2). Taxonomy (GTDB): domain Bacteria; phylum Planctomycetota; class Phycisphaerae; order Phycisphaerales; family SM1A02; genus UBA966. Next base: position 667 of record CALQCP020000184.1, read on the forward strand.
CCGCCGATGAATCCGTACTGCCACGGTTGCGGGCCCTTGCGTATGAACCACGAATCAAGCAGGACGCCGAGGGGCGCACCCGCGGCAAATCCAAGCGCCGCAACGGTCAGGAGGTGGAGCCACGCCGTGGGTTGCACGAACAGTAAATCCGCGGCAATACTTCGACGTTGACCAATGAGCCGCGATGCACCCACCCCAACCGGTCGCGCGGCCATACAGAACGAAAGAGCGATGGCGATGCCAACCACATCAGCGCCCCAATCATCAAAGTCAGCCGAGCGGCCGAGTTGCGGAATCATCTGCAATGCCTCGTCGAGCGCTGCTACGGCAATCATGAAGAGCAATGACCACCACAGTGAACGCAACCACCGCGTGTAAACAAACAGTGCTGCAAGGACGCCGAAGGCAGCCGCGTGAATCAACTTATCGATGGGTGACTCACCGGAACCGATCGACAAGCGCGGCCACAGCGTTGTGACTAGAACAAATACCAGCGCAACGCTCCATGCAATCCGAATGTTGCGGATGGCAAGTGCGGCAGGTGTGCCGAGTGGCAATACGCGAAGGTCCGTCATGGGCGCGTCAGAGGCTCAGGCCGCCCGATCGCAACGATCGGCGAGCGGGGCGCTTGGTGGGCTTTGCTATCTTTGCGGGCTTTGCAGGCTTTGATGCTTTGGCTGAGCGTGCTGGCTTGGAGGTTCGTGCACTCTTCGTGGGCTTTGCCTTGGGGGTCGTGCGTGCACTCTTCGTGAGCTTTGCCATGGTGATCGTGCGTCCAGCCTTGGCCACTTTGACCGCTCGTGCCGCGCGCGCTGCTTTGGAGGCGTTGGCCTTCGACGCCTTTGCGATCGTTGCCTGGGCACGTTTCACGGGCTTGGCAGACTTGGTGGCGACTTTGGCCGCAGCCTTCGTAGCGCTTGCTTTCTTCGTGATCTTGGATGCGGCTTTCGCCGACTTCGCTGACTTCTTCGCGGAATTGCGCGCAGATTTCGAAGACCCGGTCGGCTTCGTTGACTTTGCTCCGCGCTTCGTCCCCTTGGTTGCCTTGCGCTTCTTCGGTACGGCAGCACCCGAGCCATTGCCGCCTACTGCCGCGCCATCGAACGAGCCGTGCGGCAAGCCCCAGCCGATTAGCAACTGCTCGGCAATGCGTCGATAGTCGTCAGCGCCGGGGCATTTCGGGGCATAATCAAAGATGGTCTGACCAAACGATGGCGCCTCGGCAAGTTTGATGTTGCGACGCACCGGCGGGTCGAGCACCGTAGCGGTCGACCATGGAACATCCATACCGCGGAATTGTGCAAGCTGTGATTCGATCTCACCAATCACCGCGCGTGCGTGACTTGATGATCCGTCATGCATGCATAACAGAATGCCGGTGACACGAATGGTTGGATTGAGCCCCTGCGAAATCAAATGCACGGTCTGCAAGAGTTTCTCAAGTCCGCGCAGCGGCAAGTAGTGCGCCTGCATCGGTACGAACACTTCGTCCGCAACGGTGAGCGCGTTGACGCTCAACACGCCCAAACTTGGCGGGCAGTCAAGAAGGACGATGTCGTAATTTCCGTAGACGGGCTCGAGCTTTGAGCGCAGTACGGTTTGCATGCCTTCTTGCTGCGCCAGTTCGCCTTCCACCAGTGCAAGTTCGGTGACGGCCGGAATGAAATCAAGTCCAGGACGCGCGGTTTGCACTGCGTCTTCGATGCGACATGTTGGGTCAAGAAGTAGATCGCGAATCGTGCGCTGTTCCGGGCCACTTTCAACGCCAAAGTGCAGAGAAAGATTCGATTGCGGATCAAGATCAACCAGCAGAACACGCTGCCCATAGCGCGCAAATGCAGCGCCAAGATTCACGGTACTGGTGGTCTTGCCAACCCCGCCCTTCTGATTGAGAAGTGCAATCACGCGCGGCTTACGCGCGGGCTCGCTCGCTTCGACAGCGCCGCTCGCTTCGGGTGCGAGCGCAATCGCATCAACAGAGCCACCTGCTTCCGGTGCTACCGCACTCGCCTCAACAGTGCCGCCTGTCTCCGGTGTAAGCGATGGATGCAATACTGGCTGCGGTTCGTACGGTTCTTCGTGCATCGGTGCGCGAGTATAGATCGCCATCTGCCACTTGCTCTTTCAGCGGCCCAAGTTGCCCCAGAGTCCTAAATCAACCAAGATGGGTGGCGCACTCGGCAACCACGCCGGGCGTGAAAGGCCCGCACATTGGCGCGGTTGTGTGGGACTTGGGACGCGCTCCACGGAGAGCAACAGCGGCCGCGCGCCCGGAGTTGGGGTACCGAGCCACTTCTCAGGAATCTCTACGCGCGCGCGCCACCGATCGGTCCACGCCATGAAACCAACGGCAACCCCGTCGTCATCACCCAATTTCATCTCCAACGCACCATCGCCAGTGATCCGCAACACGTGTGATGGGTCGTTTGCGTCGCCAATGCGCACGATGACTTCGTCACGCTCTGGAGCGGGCGCATCGTGCGGACGGAAAGCTTCAACAAACAACTCCCAGCGACCAGCGCGACAACGTAACGATGCTGAAGTCTGCCACGCGGGAGCGATCGGTTCGATAGATGACGATTGAATATCTGCGAGTGACAGCGGCGGCATGAATGCACCGAACGCCAGCGCTGGTGGCTTGACCGGATATTCGCGCCCGCCCACCATCAATTTCATATGCGCTTCGCCATCAGTGGCTTCCAGCGATTCCGTGCGCGTGCGATCGTTGCTGTAAGCGTCGGCCGTTGGCTGAAGTGGCGGGCGATCAACCCAGGCGCGCGCGATGCGATGCGGCGGAACAACGAACGCCGAAGCGCTGGACTCGCCAGCGGATCCATTCCAGGAAAGATGCAGGATTCGTTCACCGGACGTGGGGTTGGCAACAGCAAGCCTGATGCGGTCGCCGCAATCCTCTTCAACCCACATGGTGCACGTCCAGCGACCACGCGCCCAGGTGAGCGCGGCCTCCACTATCTCGGCGTTGTTGCGCTGGTGATCAACAAGTAAGGCGAGGAGCGTTCGCAGATCCTCCGGACGTACCACCCACGCGGCCACCGATCGCGCATAGTCCGGATCTTCCACTACGCCAGCGAGCAGATCACTGAGTTCATCGTGAACACCTCGGCTGGTGGCGCGCACGCGTTCGAGCGCACCGAGCCACAAACTTTGCACATGGCGCGCCCACAATTTTTCAGCAGTACGCCCGCGCGGTTCGCCGATGCGCGCACCTTGGCGTTCGGCAATCAACGACCAACGCCAGAACTCGAACGGCGTGTTGGGGTCCGGGCGATCATCGGAAATAGTTGCTGGCACAAACAACACCGGGGCGTCGGCGCGCACGCGCTTGGGAGCGGGCAGCCAATGCGCGGTCATCGTCACGCCACCAATTTCAATATCTCCTTCGCCCGATGCAGGAAGTTCCACCATTGCAAAGATGCCACCCAGCGTCTCTGGCTCGGGTGTTTCGGGAAGCTCAGAAACCAGCGCAACATCAACCTGCGCCGGCGCGCGCGTCCATGAACGCAGTCCATCATCCGGGCGCGGCGCGATGAGTACCAGCGTCGCTTGCGACTGCAGCGCGCCAATCTTTACCGGAATGCGGGCGGGCCACTCAGAAAGCGCGGTGCGGTCCAAGGCGATGGCCGCCACGCCGCCTGGCGTGCAGACGACAGAATCGAAACGCGGGCGGATATCACGCGCGGCGGCGATGGGCGTGAGGAATGCAACAGCGCATGACGCAAGAAGCGCGAAGCGAAGGCGAGTGGAAAGGTCAGTGGTTCGGTGCGGGGGCGCGATGGTGCGTGAAGGCGTGGCGGCGTGCACAGGCGTGACAGCGTGCGAAGACGTGGAAGTGCACCAATTCCAGGCGCGCGCGATAGTCATACGAACAGTTCGGAAGCGCACGCGGTGTTACTGCGCCTTCTTGGCACGGCGCATGAGTTCATCGATGCGGTCGCTGAAGCCAGGTTGCGAGGCACGCAGCACAGGAGCGGCCGATCGGTCCACCGCATCGGGCGATGGCGGACCCATGGGTTCAGGAGAGCGCGCGGGATACGAAATATCTTCGTCCGGTGCGTGCACAGTTGTAGCAGTCGCGGGTGCATCGATTCGACCATCAATACGCGCTGATTGCGCGACTTCAGCACGCCCGTCGATCGGCGTTCCATCAATCCGCTGCACGCCGTTCATGCTGGTCATGGCCGTCGATGGTCGCTTGGAGTAATTGCCGTGATCGTCATGAATGAAGTTGACATCACGAACGCCGGTACTGGGGATCACGCGGAAATCAGGGCGGCCGATATAGAAGATTGTGGCGGCGGGGACCACTGCTTTCAACGCACCCTTCTTCTGCGGGTCGCGGATGTATGCCGACTGGCTAAACACTGCGTAGAGCGCGCCGTTGGTGCGCATCATCAGGTCGTCACGACCGGGCACTGCGTAGAGGCGTTCGAATCCGTGCGGCGAAAGATCCAC
>CALQCP020000185.1 GCA_943329105.2 Chitinophaga pinensis
AGGAGCACTCCACCCGTCCAACCGAGGCCGATACCAACAACCGTGTCAAACAGCGTGGACCAGGTGATGGCGCGCCCTTGCGCCAGCGAATCGCTGGGACTACGCGCCGCGAAGCCGCGCAACAAGAATTCAACGGTTCGGGCGATCGCCAAGACCACCACCTGAAACGCCCAGATGATGATGCCACTCTTCTCGTCCGGGTAGTAGTACTTAATGGAAGTTGCCAAGAACGGAGTCAACGTGGCCATAGCGAACACGCCGAACGTCAGCAGAACCGCAATCGGGAAACTGAGCAGCGAACCAGCCGCTACCGCGAGCGCTGCCAAGAACGCCAATTTGCATCCATCAACAATGATTGCGGAAGCCAAGTTTCCAGCGAACGTGGACTCGTTGGCCATCACTTCCAATGAATCGTCTTGCACAAAGATGGTCACTTGGGAAGCGACCGGCTCCTTCTTCTCTTCATCCCATCCAGCCGAGAAGATGCGAACCTTGAGGTCGCCCTGCTCATCAACAAACTTGGGATCAATATCAAGCGTGTACGCCTCGCCGGGCGTCCATTCGCGCAATTCCCACATGCCCGCGCCGCCACCGGTGGTGTACTGGAACATGGCCGGGAACTTCTGATGTTCATCATCGCCACCGCCGTGCAGCTTGTAGCGGAGCGTAATTCCACGCTTCTGCGCCACGATTCCGGCGAGACCATGGAACACAAACTCACGACTTTCACCAGGCGCGATGCGCCGTTGTTGGTCTAGGAATTCCCGCTGCTTGGCAACCGCAATACTGCGGCGCGTTTGCGCATCGTCAGCCGTGCCGTTGGCAATGTCAGCCTTGAGTACTGAGTCACCCTCAATGGTCTGATCAATGATTTCGCGAAGCCGTTCCGGCGGAAGCATTTCAAACTCGGGTCGAAATCCAACGCGCCCCACCAGGACGGTGTCGCGCACGTCGCGGGCATCCCGTTCATCGGTTGGCTTCTGCGACGCCAGATACGAGGTACCCGCAGCCAACAGGAGTCCGCCACCAACTACCAACGAAAGCCCAAGCGCCAATGTGCCAATCCATTTACCAAGCAGCCAACCGCCGTGCGAGATCGGCTTAGTCACTACGGACCAGACCTGCCGATCGCGGATTTCAAACGCGGTGCTGGCGCAGCCGAACACAATCACAAAGAGCGCAGCCATGGTGTAGGCAGCGGTGTGCCCCCAGTCAAGGAATCCAGGAATGGCCTGCAAGAGCGCCTCGCCACGCTCGCGCGAGAGCGCAAGGAATGGAACGATCATGGCGATCGGCAAGGCGAATCCCGGGAGCGCCAGTGTGCGTACTCCCTCAAGAGCAGTGTTGGATGCCACTGCAATCGAGCCGGAACGAAAGCCCAACAAGGCACGCGCGCCGTTCCACAGGAACGCAAAGAGCAAGAGCGAAAGCGCAGAACTGATCAGCCACTGTGTGCCGATCGGCCAATCCATCCACCAACAGAACGCGGCGCCAGCCCCGACGGCGCCGCCTACTTCCAAGGCCGGAAGTAGGAGACCGATCCAGACCACCGCAAGTGCACCAATGCCCGTGACCAGCATCAGGGCAATCACCAACGCGGGCGATCGAACCAATACATAGGGCATCCACAGTGGAACTTGATCACCCAGGAGTCGCCATGAAAGTTCTTGCTTGACGTCGGGCGGCATCACGCCTGCATCATCAAAGAGATCAACGGCACGACCAACAACGCGAGCGCCGCCGTACTCCCGATCACCAACCGTCACCGTACCGCGTTGCATGAGCTGCATGGCTGCGGGATCACGATCTTTCGCAGAGCACTTCTCCAACGACTTCAAGATCCCCGCCCGCTGAGCCTGCAGCGAGAACGCCGTGTTCAGGAGCGGCCACGCAACCAGCCCAAGCGCGCTGAGGATGGCCAGCGTTGCCAAAATGCGCGCCGCACGTGTTTCCATGCGCTCGCCGAGCCACCGATGGAGCCGCGCCACGAGTGCGGTCACGGATTGCCGCCCCCACCGAGAAGATCATCAATGACTGATCGATCAACATCCTTTGGCGGTTCTGGAGCCTTGGTCTGCTTGGAAGGAGTGACCGCGGGTTCAGCCTTGCCAACCGGAGCGCTGGGCTTTCCCGTCACCAATTCCGTGAGCACAGCGGCATCAGCCACCGGCACAACCGGCGCGGCGGGCACAGCGGCGGCGGAAGGCTTGGCGGCTTGCGGCATCGCTTCAAGCTCAGCGATCAATCCACCGCCCTCATTCTCCTCACCACGAAGGAACGCCGCGGTGGGGCCGCCAGCGCCCGCGCCACTGGTGGAAGCACGATCATTACGTGCGCGTTCAACAATCTGCAGGAAGAGATCCTCCAGCCGCTGGCGAGGCGCAGCAACACGCTCTACTTCCACGTGCGCGGTCTCGCGAATGATCCGTTCAATGGTGGTGATGGTGGCCGCGTCGAGTCGCGGTGTGGTGATCACGGTCCGTCCGGAATCTTCCAGCAACTCATCAACCGTTCCCTCGCTGCGAATCTTGCCGCCGTAGAGAATCACCATGCGATCACAGACATCCTGGACATCATCAAGCTGATGACTCGACAGGAGAATGGTCTTGCCGCGTCGACCAAGGTCAAGCAGCAGGTCTTTCACTTGGCGTGAACCAAGCGGATCAAGGCCCGATGTTGGTTCATCAAGAATCAAGAGATCCGGATCATTGATGAGTGCTTGCGCAATACCCAACCGGCGTGCCATGCCCTTGGAGAACTCGCCGACCGGGCGATTGGCAGCATGAGTCATGCCCACCATCTCCAATAGTTCATCAATACGACTGCGACGAATGGCGCGCGGCAATCCAAAGAGTTTGCCGTAAAAATCAAGCGTTTCGACCGGTGTCAAGAACCGGTACATGTAACTCTCTTCCGGCAGGTACCCAATGCGCCGCTTCACGGCAACATCGGCGGGGTCCTTGCCGAACACGGTGAGATTTCCCTTGCTGCGATGCAACAAACCAAGAATCATCTTGATGGTGGTGCTCTTGCCACTGCCGTTTGGGCCAAGCAATCCAAAGATTTCGTCGCGGCGGATCTCAAAGGAAATCCCGTCCACGGCCACTGCCTTTTGGCGTAACCAGAAATCGCTGAAGACCTTGGTCAGGCCCACTGCTTCTACCACGATGTCATTGTTCACAGCCGTTGCCATGCGAGCCACTCCTTGCCGACATCAGTCGCGGCCAAAGCCCTTCTGGGCACTGCGATCAAGGCGACGTCCGGGTTCATCAATGGTGATCTGCCGGCTTCCGAGTTGGAAATTCACAGAATTGCCTCCCATTGCTTCCATCTTGCGGCGCTGCACTTCGCTCTGCCGACGCGCCTGCATGACTTCGTTGGAACTTTCAATGTTGATGCGTACTGGCCCACCAGCGTCCGGTGCCGCCAGCATTTCCGCTGTCGGCGAAGAAAGCACTTGCCGCACTGCGTCCAACCACAACTTGCGAACGAGTTGCTGCGGATTCTCACGGAAACTTGGAGCGAGCCCATTGAGCCGCCCAACCTCTTTACCCAGCGTGGCGCGGACCGATGTTCGGTACGCCTGCGCCCGGGCAATGATCGCCGACGTTTGGCCAACATTGGTCGCTCCCTCAAGGCGCGTTCCCAGTTCTTGCATCACCGCATCAGCGGCAGTGAGATCGCCACGAGTGAGTTCTGTTTCATAGCGCTGCACCAAGTCCAAGATCTGTGCGTAATCGGCTCCAGCCATACCAACCAACGTGCCGTTTGCTTCTTGCTGCGCCTGCTCCAGCGCCAACTTGCCGTTTTCGCGGGCTTCTTGCACCCGACTGAACGTGTTGCGGATCGCCAGCGGCGCAATTTTCTCTGGAATGGTGACTACGCCCAGCTTGACGCCCGACTTCATGGAATCAAGCGTCGCCTGTGCGCGCTGACGAAGTGCTTGCTCCGGCCCGTCACGATTCTCGAGCAACTCCTGCAGCGTGAACTGCGCAGCCGTCTGCACCATGCCGCGCGCCAGTGCGTGCCGCACGATCTCTCGCAACGCATCGGGCTGAAACTGATCGAGCGTACGAACCGCATCCTCCACCGTGTACTCAGCAGCAATGCGGACGTGTGCAAGGTCACCGTCCGCGGTGATGAGCGAGCCATCGAGCCCCGGGCGAATTGGATCTTCAGGAGTGGTGGCCGCAGCCGCTTGATCAACCGTTGTCATGCCCTGCTTGAAACGCGGCCAGAACTCGCCATTGAGTTCCACCGCATCCTTCTGTGGCAGCAGCACAATCTCTCCCACTGGATACGGCCAGAACGGCTGCAAACCAGGGGAAACTTGTTCATCACCAGGCGCGCCAACGATGCGTCCAAAGAACGTCTTGACGCCCGTCTGCCCTTCCTGCACCGTCTGGAATCCGCTGAAGAGGAACACCACCACCAATGCCAAGATGGCCACCTGCAACACTCGGTAACTGAGGCGCAGCGCCTCGCCGAGCGACTGGTTGGCGGGATCCATGGCCTGCCGCATGGCAGCCTCGGCTCCGGTGCCGGATGAAACGGTGTATTGCGCGCTTGCTCCACGGCGTGGCGCTTCGTCAGCGGGCGGCGTGGCGTTGAGTTGCGGGTTCAAGTCCGTCATCAGCGTGGGTCCTTACTCAGCGTGCAAGCAATCGGCGTGGCACGCATTACTTTGTCTTTGCGGCATTTCCCGGCTGCGGGATGCCCTGCGCATTCACAGGCGCATCAAGATTGATGAGGTGAAACGGAGCGCGCGTGGTGTCGGTGATGTAGGTGGTGCTGGAACTCAGCGAAGCCTTCAGCGTGTCAAGCCACGTCAAGAAGATCGCCAGTTCAGCCTCGCCCTTCATCTCTTGGTAATAACGCGTGGCTTCTTCATTGCCCTTGCCTTCAATGCGTGCGGCCCATTGATCGGTGAAGTTCATGATGATGTCAGCCTGACTCTTCGCCTGACTCTTGATGGCCTCGGCAGCGCTGGAGCCCTTGGCCTCCTCAAGATTCGCCAACGTTTCCTGCACTGCAGCCATGCGACGTAGCACTGCAACGGTGGTCTTGTTTGGAAGTACCACCTGTGAAATGCCCACACTTACGGGCATGGTGCCAGCCAG
>CALQCP020000186.1 GCA_943329105.2 Chitinophaga pinensis
CGTCGGCGGGGCCAGCGGCAGAACCAGCGAGGCAGACCTGCAAGAGACTGCTGACGACAAGTGTGGGGATCGGCATGTCGGTATATGGTTGCCCGGATGTGAGTCCCCGGCAAGCTCCCATTCTCGGAATTAGTCAGTTATTAGACGCCCTGAACGGCAGCCCGCCCGCGCGGACGGGGGTCCGGTGCGGGCGGGCTGCTCTCTCAGTGTGCTTTACTTAGTTGTCGCACGGCCCCCACGCCCCCAAGAGCGCCCCGAGGTCAGCGCCGTTCACGACGCCGTTACTGTCCATGTCGCCAACGGCGCCTGGTGGGCATGGTCCCCATGAACCGAGCAACGCGCCGAGGTCGCTGCCGCTGACGGTGTTGTTGCCGTCGAAGTCGCCTGGGCAGACGGTGAAGGGGATTTCGCAGGTGTCGGGGACACCGTTGTGGTTGCTGTCGACGGTGAGCCCATCGGCAATCTCACAGGTGTCCATGACGCCGTTCAGGTTGCAGTCCGTGGAACGCGCTCCCAAGTAGCTGAGTTGCACCTCCACCCACGTTCCCTCGGGGCACAGGTTGGAATCGACGGCCGTCGATGGATCCAGTCGGACGCGGAGCGAACCATCGGGTTCGAACGATTGATTGAACGTCGTTGCGCTCATCGTGAATTCCTGCCATGGCGTTCCAGCGCCGCAGTCGACTGTTCCGCCAAGCGCGTTGCGGTCGAAGGTGCTGCCGATGCGGACGCGGATGTACTCAAGTCCGCCGCTAAAGTCGCCACGAGCGCGGATGCGAATGGTCACTGCATCTGGTTCAAGTGCTTCGACGGCACTGCTCACGGTGAAGACGCGCGGAGTGAGTGCGCCGATCGGACCGACTTGTCCGGAGGAAGCAAGCACTTGGAGTTGCTTTTCGCAGGAGTCGCCAAGACCGTTGTTGTTGCAGTCTTCGATGTTTCCCGCCAGACTGTCCGTGCAGTCGTGGATGCCGTTGCCGTTACAGTCGTGGCCAGCGAGTTCCGTGTAGTCGTTCACGCCGTTGGAGTCGCAGTCGGGGCGGTTGAGTGCGATGGTGTGGTAGTAGCCCCCCGCGATGCTTGAGCACGCACCGAGATCCGCGGGCGTGTTGCACTGGCCGTAGATGTTGCGTCCCCAGCACCGGACGACGCCATCGGTTCGGAGTGCGATGGTGTGGAATCCGCCCCCCGCGACGCTTGAGCACGCACCGAGATCCGCGGGCGTGTCGCACTGACCGAAGTCGTTGCGTCCCCAGCACCGGACGCCGCCATCGCTTCGGAGTGCGATGGTGTGGTCTCCCCCCCCCGCGATGCTTAAGCACGGACCGAGATCCGCAGGCGTGTTGCACGCGCCGTAGTTGTTGTATCCCCAGCACCGGACGCCACCATCGCTTCGGAGTGCGACAGAGTGGTAATCGCCCCCCGCGACGCTTGAGCACGCACCGAGATCCGCGGGCGTGTTGCACTGGCCGTAAGGGTTGTCTCCCCAGCACCGGACGCCGCCATCGATTCGGAGTGCGATGGTGTGGTATCCGCCCCCCGCGACGCGTGAGCACGCTCCAAGATCCGCGGGCGTGTTGCACTGGCCGTAAGCGTTGTATCCCCAGCATCGCACATCGCCCACCGTCTCCTCAAATTGCACGTCTAGCACCGCCGTCCCAGCCGCGGTGCTGTATCCGCCGACACGGATGTACACCGGTCCGGCAGTGACAACTTGGTCCATGATCTTTGATTGGTAGGTCGGCCCGCTTGGCTGGCAATCATCATCATCACACGCGATGCGAAGGAGCGATCCGCACGACCCCTGGTACATGACCACCGAGGTGTCGTAGTTCGATCCGCAGAGGAGCGCTGTGAGCCGTCCGCCGCGTGGAGCATCAAACCGGAACCAGGCGTCCTTGGTAGTGGCGCCCCAGGTCAGAAAGGGGCACGTTCCAGCGATGCTGCTCGGCGGACTAGCAGACGCCGTCATGGTGGCCGTGTTCACCGTCACTGGCGTATTAGCGGTGACCACGATGGCATTACTGCACTCGTCGCCCGCCACTTGCGCCGCGGCAGGCAATGCCGCCGCAAGCCCCGCGCAGTTGGCGATGATGGCGAGAAGTGTCGGACGGAAGCGCGAAACCGGTGTGTATGTCTGCATGGAGTGGTTCTCTCACACCCACACAGAAATTCTGGCCGGAGCCCTTGGGCAAATCTTTAGAATTTGCCATTCGTACTGGTAGTGCCCTTTGGGCCGGCATCCCACAGCCGAACCGTGCGGTCGATGGACCCGGAAGCCAAGGTCCGACCATCTGCAGAAAACGCCAAAGAAAGCACACTGTCCCCGTGCCCAGAGAGGTTCAGGAGTGGCTTTCCGTCAGCCGCATCCCACACCCGGATCAATTGGTCACCAGCACTGGCAATCCGCGTCCCGTCCGGGGTGCGCGCTACCACCATGGGTGCCTTGGTGTTCGAGCGCACGCGCCAACGTTCGCGTGATTCCGGCGCTGCGTCTGGATCGATCAGCGCCACGGAGCCATCAGTAAATCCAACGGTCAAGCAACGGTCCGCGGCGGAAAGCGCGATGTCGTTCACGGTGCCTTCGAGTGGTATCTCTCGGCACTCACCCAGCATGCCCCCGCACACAGTGATGACCACGAGGCCACGATCGTTTGCGGTCATGAGTTCGCCGCCATCCGCACGCATGCGGAGTGGCCCGCGTCCGCGCGTGGTTCCCGGGAGCCTCAGACTTTGCAGAGCGATTCCCTGGCGTGACATCAGTTCAACCGTTGGTGAATCAAGCATGCGCCATGCGATCGCATCGCCACCAGGAAGGGCAGCGACGGAGCACGGGGCACCGGAATTCACGCGCACGGAATACGAGCACTCACGCGAAACAAAAGAAATGGCGCCGCCTTGCGGGCACCAATATGCGGCCACCGCACCGGTGCGACCGTCGCTACTGAGGTCACGCAACATGGCAAGGGGCTGCGTTGGTTCAACCTGAATTTCCGACACCGTTGCACCAGTTTCCACGTTGGAGATGATCACGCGGCCGTCCGCATCGGGCTTCTCTCCGCCGCAGCTTGCAAGCGTTCCATCGGCAAGAAATGCAAGGCTGTACACCCACGCGCGATGTGCGCTCAGCGTCGGCTCAACTACTCCGGAGGCAACATCCCACACGCGCATCTGGTTGTCGTGACCGACGGCGGTCAGTGTGCGGGTGCGCGGCTCGTACGCAACAGAGCGCACCATTCGTTCGCTGCCCACCGCGGAGCCAATGCGTGCACCGCTCGCGGTGTCCCAGATATGAACGCAGCCATCCGTGCCGCCAGTGGTGAAGCGGCCATCACCAGGACCAGCGGTGAGAGTCTTGACGCTGCCAACATGGGCGGCAGTTGCGCCGAGCGCTTCGCCGGTGATTCCATCAAAGCGATGGACCGCGCCGCCGATCGTGCCAACCAGTGCAACCGGGTTTCCCTCTGCCGAACGACAGACCCCAATGCAATCGATGCGATCGCCGCGGATCTTGATGGTAATCGGATCGCCTGCGGCGATTGGTCGAAGCGTGCATTGTTCATCGGAACTAGTGGCGGTGAGAACCGTGTCAATACCGGGCAGGAATGCAATGAGACCTTCGGCAGGAAATGGTCGCGATTGCACCGCAGCAACGCTCAGGCAGTGGCGTCCATCCTGCGTATCAATCACTGTGGCCGCGCCGTTTACGCCAGCGCACGCAATGAATCGACCATCAAGCGACCAATCCACGCTGGTGCGCGACCCGATGCCGGTGGGGTAGGTGCGTGCAATACTTCCATCCGCGCTGCGATGCACAGTGAGCGCGTCGCTGGTGGCGTCTGCAAACACAAACTCATTGCCTTCAGGGGAGAAGGCCAGTGATCGGACGGCACTTTTGGCAGTGAGCACTTCCCGCGGGGCGGCAAACGGCGAAGTGAGTATCCAGACATGACCTGCAGCCTCTCCGTTATCCGCGATCGCCATCATGCCGCCGGCAGTCCGCACCACTCGTGGCAACACGCCAATCGGCAGCGTGCGAACTTCGCTTGAAGCGCGTCGTGAAAGGTAGTCCCATTCCCAACCGCGGCGTGCACTTTCCGCACTATCAAGGGCCGCGCGGGCATCGGAGACATTTCCGGCACGCAGCGCTGCCTCAGCAAATCCAATGCTGCGGCGGTAGTCACCACGCGACCGTTCATCAAGTGATGCGGCCAATGAATTGCCGCGCTGCTCCGCAACTTGCCAGAGGTGTGCGGTCCATGTGAGCATCCCGGTGAGCACCACGAATGCCAATGCCACCACCGTCAGGAGTGTGCGGTAGCGGCGCGCAAAGCGGAGCGCCTGCTCGGGGCGTGTGGCTGGGCGCGCGCGCGTTGGCTGGCCGTCAAGGAGCCGCTGGAGGTCATCGATCAGTTCGTGCGCGGTCTGATAGCGACGCTTTGGCTCTTTTTCAAGGAGTTTGCTGACCACCGTCTCAATGTCGCCAGACAGCGAACGGTCGATTCGCCCGAGCGATGTTGGTACTTCATCGCGCACCACTGCCGCGGCTTCCAAAATGTTGCGGCGATCGACCGCGTACGGCATGCGTCCAGCAAGCGCCTCATAGAGCATCACTCCAAGGGCGTAGAGATCGCTGCGCGTGTCAATATCACTGGTGCCACCAAACTGCTCGGGGGACATGTACGGCACGGTGCCCACCAGTTCGCCGGGCATGGATTGCATGGTGACGCGCGAACTGTGCAGTTCATCGTCAACCACGCGAGCGACCCCGAAGTCAACAATCTTTGGTTGTCCACCCGCGGTGACAAGCACGTTTCCAGGCTTGAGATCGCGGTGAATGACGCCACATGCATGTGCATGGGCAACGCCCTCTGCAATGTGCACGAAGAGTCGGAGGATGCCCTTGACTCCGATGTCATTGGTGCGCACCCACGTGGTCAGTGGGACGCCGTCCACGAATTCCATCACAAAGTATGGACGCGCCGGCGCGTGGCTATTGTCGGTGCCTGCGCCGTAGACGCGCGCGATGTACGGGTGCTCAAGGCGCCCAAGCAAGCGGACCTCGCGTCGGAATCGCGAAAGCGCAGCGGGATTCCA
>CALQCP020000187.1 GCA_943329105.2 Chitinophaga pinensis
AACCGGACGCGACAGGCGTGCTCAACAATATCACTACTGCGGTCACCGATCCATGCAAACGCGCTGGCGGTCGGCCCGGTCAATGCGCGCACCGATTCTGGCATATCGACTGATTGGTGGGTGCCCAAGTCTGCCATGGTCAGCGTGCCTTTCCGATCAAGTGAATCTCCAGGCGATTGTCACCCGCCACCGGCACCATGGCACAGGCACTCCATGACGGCGGCAGCAACGGCGCAGGTTTCCCACTGAATCCCCACGGTTCATTGGGAATTCCAAACGCGCCTCGGTTCAGTTCTTCATTGGAGTCAAGGTCCTGAAAGACCGAGACCACCACCGCCTGTCCAGAGCGCGCATGCAATTCAAACTCGGCGCGGTCGGTCGTTGCAGGAACACTTAAACCCTCAGTGATTCCACCGCGCGTCAAGAACGTAGCGCGGTCCGCGTAGAGCGCACAGCGCACCGCGCCTCGGCCGGGAGTAATGCCTAGCACCGTGACATGAAGCGTTGCTGGCGCATCATCAGGTCGAACAGGTTCCGTGGACTGACATCCAGCCTGCAGCGCCACCACCATCATCGCTACTGTCGCGGGCGCGGTCATCACCACGCGACCACCGCGACACAGCGCATCACTCACGCTGCGCTCTTCTCGCCAACATCTTTCGCAAGACCCAACTGCACCAAACGCTCAATGGGTCGATGCGGCTTCTTGGATTCCTCAACCAGGCGCTTCGCTGCAGCCTCATTGGGATAGAGCGGCGCAACCAGCGCCTTCACGTTTGCCCAAATGCCAGTGACACCGGAGAACGTGTAGTCAACAGCTGTTGGCTCGTAGCCACAGTGCACCATGCAATTCTGGCACTTGGGATTGCCGCTCTTCACGCCGTAGCGTTCCCAAGCGGTGTCTTCCATGAGTTCCTTGAAGGTGTCGTAGTACCCCTCTTGCAGCAAGTAGCACGGCTTCTGCCATCCGAAGATGTTGAAGGCGGGACTGCCCCACGGAGTGCACTCAAAGTCGCGCTTACCCATGAGGAACTCAAGAAAGAGCGGGCTCATGTTGAACTTCCAGCTCTTCTTGCGATTGGAAAGAATCATCTCAAAGAGCTCATTGGTCTTGCGGCGACCAAGAAAACTATCTTGATCGGGGGCCTTGTCGTAGGCGTATCCAGGGCTGACCATCATGCCTTCAACACCAAGTTCCATCATCTCGTCAAAGAACCCGCGCACCGAAGCAGGATCGGTGGCTTGAAAGAGCGTGGTGTTGGTGGTGACGCGGAAACCCATCTTCACTGCCAGGCGGATTCCTTCAAGCGCCTTCTGGAATGTTCCTTCGCGACACACCGCAAAGTCATGGTGCTCTTCTTGGCCGTCCATGTGAACACTGAAACTCAGGTACTTGCTTGGCTTGAACAACCCGGCTTCCAACTTCTCCTTCAAGAGGAGCGCGTTGGTGCACAGGTAGATGTACTTCTTGCGCGCCACTAAGGCTTCAACAAGTTCCTTGATCTCTGGATGCAAGAGCGGCTCGCCGCCGGGAATACTCACCATCGGCGCGCCGCACTCGTCCACCGCGCGCATACATTCTGCAACGCTGAGGTTCTTCTTCAAGATGTGCGGCGGATATTGAATCTTGCCGCAGCCGGCGCATGAGAGGTTGCAACGAAACAACGGCTCGAGCATGAGCACTAAGGGGTAACGCTTGATTCCACGGATCCGTTGTCCGAGAACGTACGAAGCAACGGTCCACATCTGGGAAATCGGGACGGCCATGGTGGTTCCGGGGTTCCTGGGGGGGCAAAGGAAATCTTCACAAACGCTCCGACTCGGGCGATCCGGGTCGGGGGAGGGATCGTAGCACCTTCATGACGACCATCGCCGTACAAGCGATTACCCTTCAGGAACTGCTGGGCGCGCACAGAAGCGCCGTCGACGCCCTTCCCTTTGACACCCTGCTTGACTGCTTCGGCGATCTTGCCAAGACCGTGTCCCGCCGGGCCCGCCAATTTACGGATAGAAGCGCGGCAAAGACCCATTCCTGCCGTACTATGCCGCGCCGCGCGACCGCCGGAAGCGCCCATTCCCCGATGGCGACCGCTGAAATCACCGACGAAGCCCTTCTGACTGCCTACATCGACGGCGACCGCCAAGCGTTCGCCGTCCTGCTGGAGCGCTATCGGACGGAATTGCACGGATTCCTTGCACGCTTTCTTGGATCAAGCGCCGCCGCCGATGATGTGTTCCAGGAGACCTTCCTGCAGGTTCACCTGGCCGCCAGCACCTTCGACAGCACGCGTCACTTCAAGCCATGGCTGTTTACGATCGCTGCCAATAAGGCGCGCGACTGGCATCGACGGCAGAAGCGCCGTCGGGCTGTCAGCCTTGATGCCCCACTCGGTGGCGATCCCGACGGAACACGGCTGGTGGACATCATGGAGTCGAAGGCCGAAGTGCCTGACAACTTGCTTGAGTCCGCCGAGACGCGCGAGCGCGTCAAAGACGCGGTGGATTCAATGCCTGCCCTATACCGCGAGGTACTCCAGCTCAATTACTTCCAGAAGATGAGCTACCAACAGATCGCCGAAGTTCTTGGCGTTCCGCTGGGCACAGTGAAGAGTCGGTTGCACGCTGCCGTTGCCACTTTCGCAGAGTCATGGAAGACTGCTGATGCGCGTTCATTACGCACATCAAGCGCGAACAAGGAATCTAAAGGATGAGTACCCCTCCCGAACAATCGCCTGGAGGAAACTCCGGGCCGCAACTGTCCGAAGCAGACATGCGCGTTCTCGACTTCCTAGCCGAGTACGGCTTTGACGCATCAAAGGTACAGCTGCTCGCTGCTGAGGATCAGCCTCGAGCGCTGGCCTTGGTACGGCAGATGCAGGTCCTTGATGCGTATCCGGCTGATGATTCAGACAGTGCCTTGGTGGATGCCACACTCGCGCGCATTGACCGGTGGGAAGCTGCCAGCGAAGCCTCAATGCGAATGCAGTCTGGGCGTCTGCGCAACTTCCGATTGTCGGACTTCATTAGCGTCGCTGCACTTATCTTGGTGGGGGTTGGCGTACTGTTGCCGATCGCTGCGCGTGTTCGCGAGCAGAGTCTTTCGACCGCCTGCGCAAACAACATGCGTTCGCTGCATGCCGGCCTCGATAGTTACGCACGTGACCACCAAGGGTTGTTGCCAGCCGTTGCTTCGTTTGCAAATGTCGGCTCACTCTTCTCGGCCCAGCCGCCAGCACGGCCAAACACGCTGTCAACATCCGGGCTGCAGAGCGATGGCAACACGCCAATCTATTTACAGAACACCCCCACCGCTCCGACGGAATTGGTGTTCCAAATTCCGGGCGGAATCGTGGTCATCCGACAAGGTTCGCGTGATTGGTCAGGGTCCAACCACGGAGAACACCTGAAGCACCTGGTGGCACTCGGCTACAACGACAGCAATTCATTGCAGTGCCCGGCCTGCGCCGCGGGCAAGCCGTGCTTTGCATACCGAGTCCCGGCTCGTGGACAGCGCTTTGTGCTTGACACCCCGGGACGGACGGTGGTGGTTGCCGATTCCAACCCAATGATCGAAGCGCGCCGCATGGGATTCAACTCCGAATCCCGCGTGGTGAACTCCAGTAACCACCGCGGATCAGGGCAAAATCTGCTGTTTAGCGATGGTGCTATCGAGTGGAAGACCTCGCCGATTCTGACTACTTCGCCAGCCAATTCCATGGACAACATCTGGCTTCCGCGCGACGGCCGGGGCCGCGAAGTAATGGAACTTCGGTCATGGCCGAGCGTTGCCGCTGACAACTTTGTGTCTCAGTGACCAAATAACGAGAATTCCATGCTGCAAGCCATTGTGGGCAAGCGGGGATTCCGCTATCTTTGCCGATCCCCCGCCGCGCCTTCAGCCGGCATTCACTGAGGAACGATCACCATGCCGAAGCAAAAGTCCCATCGCGGTCTGCTCAAGCGCATCAAGCTCACCAAAACGGGCAAGGTGCGATTCAAGGCCCCCAATAGCCGCCATTTGAAGAGCAACAAGACCGGCACTGAGCTGCGGTCCTACCGCAAGTCGCGCTACGCGCGCAGCGGTGACCTGCGCTTCCTGAAGAAGCTTCTCGGTCGCGGTCTCCGCTCCGAAGAGCGTTCGGTTGCAGACGAGAAGATCCGCGAGGCCGCAACGGCCGCCGTATCAGCTCCAGCTGCAAAGTAACTGTTTGTTCGTTGCATCAGCGCACTGCGCGTTGATGCTTACATCCGCATCGTCCGTCGGGACCAAAGCGCCGATCGAATCGGCCTCCGCCGGACACGACACTGAGGACACCCCATGCCACGTGCACGCAAGGGCGCAGCCCGAACCCAGGCTCGCCGCAAACTCCTCCGCGAAGCCCGCGGTTACTACGGAACCAAGAGCCGCCTCAAGCAGCAAGCCAAGGTCGCCGTCATGCGCGCCCTGCGCAACATGTGGCGTCACCGCCGCCTGCGCCGCCGCAACTATCGCCAACTCTGGATCACGCGCATCACTGCAGCGTGCCGGATGCGCGGCTTCAAGTACAGCCTGCTGATCAACGGCCTGTCCCGCGCGGGCTGCCTGTTGAATCGCAAGATGCTCAGCGAAATCGCGATCCACGATCCAGCCACGTTTGACACGCTGGTCACCACGGCACGCACGCACTGCTCGGTCCAGCATCACGCAAAGACCGCCAAGGCCGCGTAATTGTGACGCGTGCATTCATGGCCTGCTCACTACGAGCACGCCTGAGCGCGCCTCGCAAAGCCTGAGACAGATTGCAAGTACCAATGACAACGCCCCGCATCACGCGGGGCGTTGTCCCTTTTCCCATCACTCCGCCCCTGCCACCGGCTCGCGCACGACCGCGGCGGGTGGCTGTGTTCCTATGCGCCGCTGTGAAGCAGCGCGTGCTGAGCCGTGGCGCGCCGCTTACGCGCTGATGCGCGCGGCGGCAATACTGGAGATGGCGGCTGCGCGCTGATGCGCCATGGACGGCGCACCCGGAAGCGAACCAAGTACTCCGCGCAGCGACGCGGCCTGCGCGTTCTCCTCGCGAATGGATTCGTAGATTTCTTTGCGATG
>CALQCP020000188.1 GCA_943329105.2 Chitinophaga pinensis
CCCCCGCGCAAGAATTCGAACTCTCCGTCCTCCAAGACGCGCTGCGGATGTTCCGAAAGCGCGTCAAACTTTCACAGCTCGATGCGGATTCCAAACTCGGCGTCGGCCCGATGAGCGGAACTGGTCAGCACCGCATTCAAGCAATGCTGCCGCCGCGCGACTATCCGTGGGGCGTATGGGAAGCGCTCGTCAAAGCCGGAAAGCTCCGTCGCGATGCGGACGGCTTCTATTCGATCGTCGAACAGCCCGGCGGCGCGCACTGGTGAGATAAATTAGTCCCGTTCCTCCCGGACCATTTTGTGGGCGACGAGGACGCCGGCGAATGGGGCGAAGCCGTCGTCGTAGGGGCTTGGGCGGATTTCTGCGTGGAATCCAAGGGCTTCTAGGTGCGCCATCGCTGCCGCCATGTACGGATGCTGGCGTGGCGGCATCTGCATCGCGTGAGTCGGTGCCATGCGAATCTCGCCGCGCGTGACCCGCGCGAGTTCAGTGATGGCTTGCAAATGGAACGGCAGATCAAATCGGTCGTCCTCTAAGAGTCCGCCGTTGGCGATTCCTGAGTAGCAGAACAGAAAATTGGACGAAAGCACTACGTCGAACGCGCCATCCGGAAATGGCAAGGTTGGAAGCGCAGCATGGATATAGCGCGTTCCTCGACCATTTCGGTAGTCCGCAATGAACTGATCAAGCGCGTCAAACTTGTCCTTTCGGAACTTCACCGGATCGCGGAACGTCAGCGAGTCAGTCACGAGCGCGAGCCGCGCAAAGAGATCGTTGATGTTCTCAGTGGCACGCGCGAGCAATTCGTCTGGCGCAAATTCAAAGAGTGGGTCGCAACCCACAACATTCAGACCAGTTGCACACGCGTTGGCAACAAATGCCGCCGGGCCACACGGGCAATCGAGGATCGCGCGGCCGCGCAGAGCAGCCTCGTCAAGCGCAAACATTTGCAAGTATTCGCTGTAAGTCCGACCAAAGAATGCCACTTCGGGGACCGAGAATTCCGTGCTCACACGCGCACCAATCCGGGCGCGGCGTACTCACCGCCGAGTACGGACTGTGTGTCGGCTTTCATCCACTTTCCAAGCACTTCTTGATACACGCCGCGGAAATCAGTCGTGAACTTGAGATCGCCGCCATCAAGATCCGTGAGGCTCGGATATTTCCCCTGCAGTCCAGGCTGTACGCCCGGGCCAATCAGGAACATCGGGCCGGCTGTGCCGTGATCGGTTCCATTGCTCGCGTTCTGGCGCACGCGCCGTCCAAATTCGCTGAAGCACATCGTCAGCACGCGACCGTCATTTCCTTGCGCTGCCAAATCCTTCTGGAATGCTAAGACCGCGTCGCCCAACTGTCGCATCAGATTTGCATGGCCGCCTGGCTGATTGGCGTGGGTATCAAATCCACCCATACTCACGTAGTAGACGCGCGTCTTCATGCCATCACGAATCATCGCCGCAACAGTTTGCAACTGCTTGGCAAGCGCACTCCCCGGATACGCCACTAGCGGCTTCTTACTCACTGCCGCGCGAATGCGGTCACTCGTCAACTGCGCATCAAGCGCGGTGCGCATCAAGAAGCTCTCCTGCGAACCAGCCTCCACACCAGGCAAGGAGCCAGCGCGAACCATCGCTTGATACTCCTTGTCCATTGCGCCGTTCTTGTCGGCCCCAAGCCAGCGGAACAGGTCCGCGCTTTCGAATGCGATCGGTGTACTTCTTGCGCCGGTCATCGCAAGCGGCGCAGTTCTTCCAACCGCCACTGCCATGTCTGCTGCCGGATTTCCGTTGCACGATGCATCAACGTACCGCCCAAGCCAGCCAGTTCCCTTGCCCTCGGGGCGACCGCTCTGCCAGATATCCATGCTCGCAAAGTGGCTGCGATTGGGATTCGGGTAACCAACACCGGCCACCACGCACAGCGATCCAGCGTCATGCAGCTCTTTAAATCCAGTGAGGTTTGGGTGCAGCCCGATACCGTTCGCTTGGTCCAGTTGCAACGCAGCGCCGCCGTTCTTGGGCTTACCTGGCTCGCCGATGCCGATCCCCGGTCGTGCGTTGTGATACTCCGATTGCCCGTACGGGATCACCGTGTTCAGACCATCGTTACCACCCGACAATTGCACCACCACCATGATGCGCTCATCCGGCACACCCGGGCGTGATCCCAGCATGCTGCCATCCGGCGCCAGCATGCCAAACGCGCTCTGCTGAATGAAGTGCGGCAGCGTTGCCGCGAACGACGCCAACAGGGCGCCCTGACGAATGAAGACTCGACGGCTGTATGCATTGATGTCAGTCATGCCAGTTGATACTCCGGGAGCGCGGTGATGAGTGCGATGGCCGCAACGGCACGACTGTGTTCCGCGGCGCGTGCCTGCGCCGGTGATTCAAGGAACGATACGAGCGCCGCCCGGCGTTCGGGGTGCGGCGGGGCGGCAAGGCTGACGGAAATCAAACGATCGACCATGGCATCCGACGTGGTGATTCCCGCGAGCAGCGGCGCGGGGTCGAAACGCGTCTCATCGTTCTCCCAGTCATAGACGTCCGGCCGCTTGCCAGTCAGCAAGTAAATCGCCACATTCTGCCTGACAAACAGGGTGCTGGTATTGATCCATGTGCGCCCGCCATCCCAGCCTTTCACGTTCGGTGGCTGGAATAGATCTTGTCCCATGAGGTCGCACGCGCCGGCCAGCGCGCTCAGTTGTCGGGGCGGAGTGCCGTACTGCCGAATCGTTTGCACAATGAGTTGTGCGGGGCTCTTGATTGTTGCTGCGCGATTCGACACATGATAAAAGTGTGCGCTACTGAACAGTTTGGTCAACACTGGCTTGATCTCATACTGCTGCGTGCGCAATTCAGTGGCAAGCGCCTTGATGAAGGTGCTGCGAGCGTCGCGCTGTTCAGCAGAGATGTCCGCACCCGGCGTGTCGTTGACAAAGAATCGGTAAAGCTTGGCGGCAATGAACTCACTGCATTCAGGCTTGGCAAGCGCCAAGCGCGCGAACTCATCGCCAGTCCAGTTGCCTTGTTTGCCAAAGATGGTCTTTGCACCGCGGTCGTGGTTGCCGTCACGGAACTCAAACTCATCGTCTGCAAACGTGTAGCCAGTGAGTGCACGCGCTCCCGCTTTGATGTCTGCTTCCGTGTAGCCGCTGCCTTCGCCGAGAATGAATAACTCTAGCAGCTCTCGCGCGAGATTTTCGTTCGGTTGTCCCTTGCGACTCTTGTCGTTGTCAAGGTATTTGATCATCGCTGGGTCGCGAATCACGTTCAGCACCAGCATTCCGAAGTTACCTGTTGCATACGTGCGGAACAGTTGATTCTGCTGGAACATATGCCAGCTATCTTCGATGGTGCGCGCGCCGGTCGCAAAGTGGCCGTGCCAGAAGAGCGTCATCTTCTCTTCCAGCGGTCGCGCGGATTCAATCATGCGTGCAATCCACCACTTCTTCAGCTCAATGAGTTGACGACGATCGTTGGCCTTCGCCTGATTTTCCTTGCGCTCCAAGCGCTCCACTGCAGATTCGTCGCGAGCGCGGCGCGCCGCGTTCAGTTGCTCGCGCTCCTCGCGCGTGAGTGGTGGCATCACATCACGATCGAAGTCATCGGTTGAAACAGATTTGTCGGGTTGTGACTCAAAGTCCACTAAGAGCGCAACGGATCGATCAAGTCCTTGTGCGGCGAGGACATCAATCTGCGTTGGCGTTCCGCCAAACCCCGCGCGACTCAGTAGGTGACGCGCGGCCGCTGTGTCAAAGGGCTGAACCCGGGTATCAACAGGTCTGAGGTCGGTGGCGATGGGCGGGGGCGTTGGCATGGCGTGCATGGTCAACGATGGAGCACGGGCCTTGATTGCCGACCAATGTTCCAGGCAGCCACTTGCGCCAGAAAGAATGGCACCGGCATCAGATACGTCATGAAGTCGAACGCACCCAAGAGGTAGCAGGGCAGGCCGATGAGCAGGATTCCGGCGATGAGGGCGCGAGGGGCACCGCGGGGTTCAAGCAAGAACAGAACCGGGAAAAGCAGTCCATACGCCCCTAAGAATGCCAAATATGCCGGCTCCCCTGGAAGAAGCATGTTGCCGACATGGCCGTACAGGAGCGGGTGTCCCGGCTCAAGGGCGGGGCCGAGGGTGAAGATGAAGGCCGGCGTAGCAAGCAACACCGCGACTGCGGTCAGGCCGCCGGCGGCCGCTGTTGGAATTCGAATTCCGGCGGGGGCAGTGATCAGTTCGCGAAGGTGCACGGCGATGGTGAAGGCGAGCTGTACGCCCCACAGCACAAGCAGTGCCGGACCGATGCGCGGCGCGCCGGTACTTGGGTCATAGAAACTAGCAATGAGTAGCAGCATCGCCGCAAAAGTCAGCCCAAATGTGGCGAACGCAATGCGCGGACTCGGCGCTTGTTGCGCGGCGCGGTGAAAGGTGAGATCAAAGTATGGCGTCAGAAAGAAGCCCGCGCACAGCGTCGGAAACGCGAATGCCAGCGGAAGTGATTCGATCATTGGTGTGATCGGCACGCGCTCATTGATCGGCGTGAGGTCGACCCCGCCTGGTAGTAGAACAACGAGCGCCGAGAGCAGTGTGACGGCGGTGCCGGCGGTACGCCAGAATGCGTTACCGCGCAGTGCCAGTAGTAGACCAACGATGATGAATGCAATCGGGGCGCCCGTAGCAGCGATGGTGTTGAGCGCACCGGGCGCGAGCGTCTCGGAGGAGATGTTCGGGCCAATCAAGAAACACTGCGCAGCCCATCCAGCGAAGTAGCACTGATAAGCCACGGTGACGGCACTAAACAG
Organism: Chitinophaga pinensis; assembly: GCA_943329105.2. Lineage (GTDB taxonomy): Bacteria > Planctomycetota > Phycisphaerae > Phycisphaerales > SM1A02 > UBA966. The sequence continues at coordinate 4,803 of CALQCP020000188.1, forward strand.
CGCGCACATCCAGCCCAATCGAGCAGCCAGCGCGCGCGAACGTTGTCCATCCAGGACGAAGCCGAACGCGGCGCAGCCAAGAACATTGGGTACAAAGAACGCCCAGAATCCCGGCCAACCCCAGAGGCGGAGCATCAGGAAGGGCAGGTACATACCGATGCACCACGTCCAACTTGACGTGCAGAACAGACCCCATTGGATGCTCTCAAGAGTGCGTCTCACCCACGGAGTGTATAGCTAGCAATAGATTTATTTCTTGCGGCGCTCGAGC
>CALQCP020000189.1 GCA_943329105.2 Chitinophaga pinensis
CAGCTGCTTCTTCAAGAATCGTCCGACGTTCAAGCGGGGCGGCGCGCAACATGGCGTCCACCTTTCCCTGCTCAATGATGGAATAGGCATCGTTACCGATACCCGTATCCATGAAGAGTTCCTTGATGTCACGCAAGCGCACCTTGCGCCCGTTGATCAGGTACTCGCTGCGACCGTCGGCATACAGGCGGCGGGTGACTTCCACCTCGTCGGTATCGACGGGCAGTCCGCGATGGCGCACCGCATGTCGATTGACCGCCGTACTTCCCTCGGCTCCATCTTCGTCCACATATTCGGCATGATCAGGGTGTGCGTCAACTTCGGCGGTGAGTACGGCGGGAGCCGGAGCAAGTCGGGATTGCTCTTCCGCAGTCAGGACGGGGTTGTCAAAGACCAGCGTCACACTTGCCATACCGCATGGCTTGCGCGTGGCGCTTCCTGCGAAAATGACATCAAGCATGGCACCACCACGCAGGCTCTTGGCACTGCGTTCACCGAGTACCCACTTGATGGCGTCAACGACGTTGGACTTACCGCATCCGTTTGGTCCAACCACGCCAATGATCGGCGCGTCGAAACGGAATTCGGTGGTGTCGGCAAAACTCTTGAAGCCGCTCAGAACGAGTCGGGAAAGTCGCAAGGCAAGACCTCCTGTCGGGTATGCGTCGCGTCCCTTCCTGGAACGCGCGGCTCATATGGACAACTCAGACCGCCAGCCCCGAGCAAGGGACGATTGGTCAACGTGGGACAGTATCCTTCCGCGCCTTCGCGGCATCAAGTCCAGATCCAACGGAAGCTGTCTCTAAATCGCTTCCGCGGCTGGCTCCGATCTCCGAAATACTCCTTGGGCCGACCTCGTCAGAATCAGAATCTTCATCTTTTGTCGTAAATTCAGGGCGCAAATCCTTCTCGCCCTTGTCATCCCGGAGCACTTCGGCCAGGATTCGGTCCTGCTCGGCCCGGAAATCGCACTCAATATATTTGAGCCTCCACAGCTCGTGGAGGGCGCTGATGGTCTCGCTATAGGTGAAATTGAGGCCGGACTCCGGTCGGTCGGGGGTCGGGCGTCGGGCAAAGTAGCTGACCATGGAAGACATATCCGGCTTGACACGGTCAACCACCGCAGGCGTTTCTGGTCGCTCGCGGTAGAAGACTTCCAGAAGTTTGTCGCCTTCGTCTGCCTTGATGATCAACCGACCGCTCCACGTATAGAGCGTCATGGGGCGCTTCACTTCCACGTCTTCGCCGAAGATCACAATGCGTGGCTGTCCACTCTGTGACACGTAAATCATCTTGTACTTACTGGGCACAATGTTCAGGACAAACTTCTTGCCCATTTCGATTCCGATGATGTGCGGATCGCGGCGCTTATCAAGCGCCTCAAACGCAGCGAGGCGAATCTCAACATCCGGATCGTTCAGCAACTCGCGCAAGCCAATCTCGATTTCCGCATTGACGCCCATGCGTCCCAGCAGTTTGATCGATTCGGATCGATAGGTAATGGAGTCGCTACTCCGCGCCATTTGCAGCAGCGGCGCCACGGCCATCATGTCGTTCAGCTTCGCTCCTGTGTTCAATGCCGCAAAGCGCGGTTGCTCTTCGGGGTACTCGTAGAGATCCTGAATCATCGGTAGTGCGCGCTTGCCAAGTGCTTGCCAGCGCCAACTGGCTGCGCCTGCCGCACCCGGGTTGGAGAGCAGCGAACGCCGAATCGCCATGGCGGTCTGTTCCGCATTCTCAACATTCAATGGTGTGTGTCGAACCAGTTCTGCAAACTCGCCCGTGCGCCTGCGGTACGAAGGCGGCACCGTCAAATCAATCGTTTCCCCGGAACGACCATGCGCGGTCTGGTCTTTTTGCTTGGATTCAAGCGGAAACAAGGTATTAATAGTGTTCTGAATGCTTTCTGATCGCGAATGACTCGGCGTCTGCAAGCGCAATTTCAGTTTCATGTCCTTGCTGAGCGTTCCGCCATCAAGGATGCGTCCGCTGCTGCGGTTGATGGTGTCGCGTTGCGTTGCGTTTGGCTCAACAAACGGATTGATGACGATGGAACCGGCGCCTTCGGCTAATGGAAACGGCTGCCGGCTGCCCGTGTACAGCGCACCGGGTCGCAGGTCTGCTACCAACAGCCGTCCACCTTCAAGGCTGGTGGTCGACGTTCCCGGCGCAGTGGTTACGCGTATATCAAAGCGCGAACCCTTGGGCGCACCCGGAGGAATCACCCCTTCAACAATCACCACCGCCGAATCGCTGGAATTCAGTAATTGCTGCGGGGTCATCTTTGGTGAGCCGGGCGCGCCACTTCCAAAGCCACGCTTCGCCAGTTCCTGTGAAAGGAACGCTCGCACGTCGGACGGCATTTGCCGACTTCCGGTGTCGCGCAGACCAACCACAATTCCGTATCCGCGGACCACCAGTGGATCAAATCCAACCAGCGAAGTTTCCGACGCCACTGTGCCACGCATGATCGGATCGATGTCCGTGGCCGCTACCGCCACTGCGTCGCGATTCACCGCCGCCTTCTGCAGCGCAGGGTCAGCACGTTCCACCATCATGTCTGAGCATCCGATGATCACCACGCAGGCCGCTACCGTTGCCACTGTCCTGACCGTGATCCAGCGAACTGCGCGGATCATGGTCATAGGGGTGGGCATAGGGGCACGAACGTTGGTGGGCGATTGCCTTGGCATACGGGCCAGACGGGAAGTCAAATGGGCGCTACTGGATTCGAACCAGTGACCACTGCTGTGTAAAAGCAGCGCTCTTGCCACTGAGCTAAGCGCCCCAATGGTTCGGGGAGGATACAGACCTACAATCCGTTCGCAGTGCTCGAACGGATCCGTCGACTTCAGGAGCTCCTTGCGGGCTGTCCCGCCCAGGAACAGCCCGGATTTCGGCGTCGACTGGCTGGATTGACGCGAGGCGGCGGGCGGCAGGCGCCTTCTGAGAGTGCCGTGACTGCCGTGGAGCGGGATATTGTCCGCAGCACCGAGCGCCGGGCAGCCCGAGCGCAGCGTGTCCCTCTGGTCACCTATCCGGACGATTTGCCAGTAGCGCAGGCACGAGACCGCATCCGGGACGCCTTAGTCAGCCACCAGGTGGTGATCGTGAGTGGCGATACCGGCTCCGGAAAGACCACGCAGTTGCCCAAGATTTGCCTGGAGGCGGGGCGGGGCGTTGATGGCCTGATCACCATGACCCAGCCGCGCCGGATTGCTGCACGCAGCGTGGCCGCGCGCATTGCTGCAGAACTGCAAACAACACTCGGCGGCACGGTTGGGTTCAAGGTTCGCTTTGATGATCGCACTTCGGAACACTCCCTGGTGCGCGTCGTGACCGACGGCGTTCTGCTTGCAGAGATCGAACGCGACCCAATGCTCTTGCGCTCTGACACCGTCATCGTTGACGAAGCGCACGAACGCAGTCTGAATATCGATTTCTTGCTTGGCTATCTCAAGCGCCTCTTGCCCAAGCGCCCGGATCTCAAGGTGATTGTTGCATCCGCGACCATCGATGTCGATCGTTTCAGTGAGCACTTTGGAAATGCACCAGTAGTACAAGTGGATGGTCGGTTGCACCCCATTGAAACACGGTGGCGCCCGCTTGACGATGAAGCGTCGGACAGTTCGCCAGCTGAACGTGCGGTGAAGGGCGTTGAAGAATGTCTTGATTCCGGCCCCGGCGACATTCTGGTCTTCCTTTCTGGAGAGCGTGATATTCAAGACGCTGCCGATGCACTCTCGCGTGTGCCAGCGGCGCGCGGTGTGGAAGTGCTGCCGCTCTATGCACGTCTACCAGTAGCGGAACAGGATCGCGTCTTTCATGTTGGCCGTTCGCGCCGGATCATTCTGGCTACCAATGTTGCGGAAACCAGCGTCACCGTGCCTGGTATCCGCTTTGTTGTTGACACCGGAATTGCACGTATTGCACGGTGGTCCGGGCGTACCCGGGTCTTGCGTCTACCGGTCGAGCCGATCGCGCGCGCTTCTGCTGATCAGCGCAAGGGTCGATGCGGCCGCGTTGGGCCGGGCGTGTGCATTCGCCTGTATTCCGAAGAGGACTTTCTAGCGCGCGAGCCGTTCACTGCACCGGAACTGCTGCGCACCAATCTTGCGAATGTCATTCTGCAGATGAAGGCCTTGGGACTTGGCGAAATTGCCCAATTCCCGTTTCTTGAAACGCCCAGCCCGCGACTAGTCGCAGAGGGCCTGGAAACACTTGCCGAACTTGGTGCTGTGGACCGCCGTGGAGATTTGACGGCGCTCGGCAAGCGGATGGCCACGCTGCCCGTTGATCCGCGGCTCGCTCGCACCGTTCTTGCTGCGATTGATGAGGGTGCGCTCGCCGAAGGCCTGGTCATTGCCGCTGCGCTTTCGATTCAGGATCCACGCGAACGTCCCGCCGGGCAGGGCGGCGCGGCAGACTTTGCGCAGTTGATCTTTCGCGATCAAGAAAGTGACTTTCTCTCGCTTCTCAAACTGTGGCGGCGCTGGCGAACCGAAAGCGCGGCGCTGGGAAGTTCCGCTCTGCGTCGATGGTGCCGCGAACACTTCATTTCTCACCAACGCATGCGGGAGTGGTCGGAACTGCACGAACAGTTGCGTTCCATGGTCTCTGAACGGCTTGGCATGCGCGCCGCACCACTTGCGGACCAGTGTGATGCCAACCGCATTCACCGCGCCATGCTTGCTGGGTTTGTTTCGCAGCTGGGATTTCGGGGTGAAGATGGCGAGTATCGCACTGCTACCGGCGGGCGCTTTGCAATATTCCCCGGGTCGACCTTGGCGCGGCGCACGCCCAACTGGGTGGTGGCGGCAGAAATCGTGGAAACGTCACGCCGATTCGGGCGAACACTGGCGCGCGTTCAGGGCGACTGGGTCGAACGCATTGCGCCGCACTTGGTGGAACGCATACGTTCAGAGCCGCACTGGGTGCGGGCCACCGGTCAGGTGGCGGCCTGGGAGCGCGTGCAGTTTGGCGAGCTCACCATCGTTCCGCGCCGTCGCGTCCCGTGGGGTCCGGTGCAGCCGGAAGATGCACGGAACATATTCATTCAATGCGCCTTAGTA
>CALQCP020000190.1 GCA_943329105.2 Chitinophaga pinensis
CACCAATTTGATGTGACTGCGCACAGTCAATCGGAGCGACTGGCATCTGGAATACTGGTCTTGGCGGTGCCGCCGACTACGCCTGCGCAGACCTGAAATCGGTGGAGTCTTACGGCCGCGAAACGCCGCGGTAGTAACTCATGACACCAAGTTCGGTGGCATGGCGAACACCTAAAAATCCCGCCGATTCCAAAGCGGAAATGATCACTGCGGGTCGGACGGCATCCTCAATGGTGTCCGCCCAATAGCGCATCATGGGAAATGTAGATATGCGCCCGCTGGCCAACACCCCGACCGTCGGCGCCACATGCCGCATCGTGAAGCGAAAGAGTGGCGCAGTGATCGCGCCCCGTGCGGAAGTGACTTCAAGCAGCACGATCCGACCGCCCGGGCGCAATACCCGCAGCACCTCGGAAAATACGGTGTGCATGTCCTCAATGTGCCGCAACATGTAGCCCATGGATACGCAGTCAAAGGATGCACTTGGAAACGGCAACTGCTCCGCGCAGCCAAGGACCGTTTCCCGAACACCCCGAGCGCGAGCCACCGACAGCATTCCAGCACTCGGGTCGAGCGCCACTACCCGACCGGCTGCACCGACGATTTCTTGAGCAAGCAACGCGCACACTCCGGTTCCGCTGCCAACATCCAGGAGCGACATTCCCGGGCGCAAACCCGCCGCTTGCAACATGCGACGCCGGTACGCCCGGCCCAGCCCACCCATCAGGGCGCCGCTGGAACGGTCGTAGCCCGCGGCGCTGTTGTTGAACAGGGCTTGCGTCCATTGCTCGCGGGATGCGCGGTCGCGCAACTGTGCCGGGCGCGCCACCACCGGAGGCTGTGCTGGTGCCGCGCGCAATACCTTGCCACTTGCACTGCGCGGGAACTGAGCTACAAACGCAATAGTGCGCGGAACCGCGTGGGCCGGGACGCGTTCCGCAACGAAGGCGCGCAAAGCGGTTGCATCCAACGGGCGCGTCGGCGCCACCAATTCCACGCGCGCGGCTACGCGGGTCAGACCGTCGGCAACAAGCACTGGCTCAACAATCGCAACTGCAACATCGGGATGCTCTTCAATAGCAGCCTCCACGTCGTACGGATTCACTTTGAGCCCGCCAACATCAAACACCAGTTTGACGCGACCGGTGATGTGCAAGAAACCATCAGCGGATCGAACGCCAATGTCGCCGGTTCGAAAGTAGCCGTCCTGCAGAATCTCTTGGCCGTGCGAATGGCCGACGATGCAATCAAACGTAGCACCGGAGCGAACCGCTAGCTCACCGACCACTCCGTCTGCAACGTCAACCATGCGATCGCGACACAACGGATCCACAATGCGAATTTCAACGCCCGGGATCGCTACGCCACCCGCACCACGACCGAGCCAGATCGTGCCCACTTCGCTGGCTCCATAGAGGTCGATGAGTGGAATGCCAAATGCCGCCTGGAACCGTGCGCGCACTGATGCACGCAGCGGGGATCCCGCCACAATGGCACATCGGAGCGCATGTGAAGGAATGGCAACCTCGGCAATCGCTGCCGCCGCCGCGGGCACCAACGGCAGGACCGTCACTCCCGTGGAAATCAACTGTTGCGCGCCTTCAATGGTGAATGACCCGTGCTGTCGAACGGATGCCCCGCTCAACAGCGGCGCTAGAAATGCGTGCTCGCACCCGTACGCGTGATGCATCGGGAGAAATGATCCCACCGTGTCGGCGTGCTGATACAACTGCGCGTCAACAAGTCCAATAGCAACACAGTCAAGCGCACCGGGCGATCGACGAACGAAACGTGACATTCCGGTGGTGCCGGAAGAAAGCAGCACCAGTCCACCGTATGGTCGCGATGGCTCCGCATTGGCCGTACCGCTTGCTGACGGCAGCACAAGTTCGGCCAACGTGGCGCTGTCAATGATCAGAGTGGGTGCCAGTTCACGCGCTACGCGATCGATCATGGCTCGCGGTGCAGCGCTGGCCATCAACAGCGCGTCGCAACCAGCACGCATGGTGGCAAGGCTCGCCACCCAGAATGCGCCACCGGATGGAACAGTGACCGCCACCAAAGAGCCCGGCGCGCAGCGCAGTTCGATCGCCTGTGCAGCGGCGACAATTGCAGTGAGTAGCTCGCGATTCGTCCACTGACGTCCATCCGGGTCAGTCACGCGCACTCGGTCCGGCTCCATGGCGCACTGTTGCGCGAGCGCCGCAAAAACCAGATTCATTGCGCGGCGGCCCCGCGAGCGAGGGTCGCCACTGGTGCGCGATTATTCACGCCATCGGGGCGCAGTCGGAACGGGCGAGTACGCGGCGCGAATCCAACGCGTTTCTGGATGGCACACATGGACCCAAGCGCCCAACAACGGACCGCGGTTGCCGGTTGAACGGCGTCAAACTCACCAGCGAGCAGCGTCACAAATCCGCGCACTAATTCGCGCGGCTGGCTCGGGGCAAAGAGTAGATCTCGGAATCCGGGGTCGTAGAAACCCTCTACAAGTCGGAACGCGCGGCTGACCACTCGAGTGGCCCACGCCTGATACCGCGCTCGCTCGCTTGCTGGCCTAGCCCCACGCGACATGCGAATCACGCCCGCCGCCGCCTGCTCTGCTGCAAGGAGACCCAGCGTGAGACCCGTCGACCACACTGGATCCAAGAATGCAGCGGCATCGCCAACGAGGAAGAATCCGGGTCCAGCAAATGGATCACATCGATACGTGAAGTCAGCGATCACTCGATTGGTAGAAGGACCGCGCGCATTGGCCATACGTTCCGCCATGATGGGCGTGCGTTCCACCGCCCACCAGAATCGATCTTCGGGTGCGACATCAAGCGATCGGTGCAGTGGTTCACGCGCAACGAACCCCACACTGGTGCGGTGCTCATCAAGCGGAATCAACCAGAACCAACCCTCGTCCATCACCGTGAGTCCAAAGCAATTGGCGGCATTTCCGGATGGGCGAATCACGCCCTCAAAGTGTTCGAAGTAAGCAACATTGCGAAGGAACGAGTGATAGCGACGCGTGCCAAACTCACGACCCAAGGCGCTCGCTTGACCACTGGCGTCAATCATCCACTTGGCGTGAACGATGCCCGCATCGGTGTCAGCAATGATTCCTGTGTCCCCGTGCGATTGAATGGAACGCAACGCGCATGAAGTGCGAACGTCCGCGCCGGCATCGCGCGCCGCCTCCACCATCATCATGTCCAGATGAACGCGCGCCATATTGAACGCGTCCTTCTCACCGTTACCGATGGTGTCGCGGAAGAAGTATGTCCGAGACCCATAGCGGCGGTCACCCATCGAGATTTCCACGCCAACCTTGCGTGCGTGCGGCAATGCCATGCAGCGATCGAGCACGCCGAGGCGTCGCAGCGCGCGCTTCGTTCTCGGCAAGAAACTCTCGCCGATACGGAATCGCGGGAATTCGCCACGATCAATCACCAGGACCTTGAGGCCTTCACGCGCCATGTCAATGGCGGCAGCACTGCCAGCAGGACCAGCACCAATCACGAGGCAATCAACATGCAACGTTTCAGACATCGGCGACCCCCTCCACCTCTACAAGCAGTGCCTTGCGACAGAGCGGCGCGTGCAAAATCCGCTCCACGCCGTCAGAAAATTCTTGTTGCGCAAGTCGCGAAACGGTGGAAATATCACAGCGATCGCGCACATAAATCTGCATCGATCGCCACTGGCCACGGGCTTGCGCAGCCGCCCGCAACGTGGTCAAGTGGCTGATGGTCTGCTGCCATTGCGCCCGAACGTCATGGGGATGCACAACCTCTTCACCAACCACGGCCGCGGTGCCCGAGGCCATGAGTAAGTGCTGCGACAGCACCGCTCGCGTAAATGGCGGCGCTGATGGCCCAAACTGCGAGGAATACTGCCAAGCCGGACGCTGTTGGGGATTTTCAATCGAACGCACTGGACCCGGCAGTGCCAGTGCATGAACCACCAGCATGCTGCCCGCATGACCAACGCAGGTACCGGCGGGCATACATGGCAATGGCCATCGCGCCGCGGCGTAAGCCTGCGTGCGACCGATGTTCATCCGCATGTAGCGGTCGAGCCCATGGGAATCATGCGCAGTAATCAACGGCAAGAACGCCCACACGCGCGTGGCCGGAGCGCCGAGTGAACTCAATGCTTCAGAAAACGCCCGATAGGCCGTCTGCGACAACTGTTCGCCCACGCATGACTGCGCGGGAATAGCCACCGATGCAACAGTGGCACCGCGGTCGCACTCTGCGGCAACCCACGAGGGCAAGTCAATGATTGCATCACCGGTAGCCCGCCACTCGCCGGAATAATCTCCCAGTTGCGGCGGAGGCGAAAGAGAAACCGAAGGCGAAGGAACCACCTTCATACTGTAGCAAATGCCTTCGGAATTCCGTGCGCGCTGGCGTGGAGAGTCCACGCAAATCCGTTCGGATCAGTGCAAGAAATTGAAACTTTCCCGGTGTTGCCACGGGCAATGTCCAGAGCGACCGCGGCCGGAGCTGCGACACAACCGATCTCTGGTACAGCAACTGCGCCGTGCCCGAGCACTCCGGAACGCCACCGTCCGCGCTCCAAGATGGAACGGTCAAATTTCACAATCTCAGGTAGCGATTCCGCATGACTTGCGTCCATTCGTTCGATGAGAAATGCCATCCCCGCTGATCCGCTTTGCACTTGGTTGCCAGTGCAGTGACTCAGTACGGCGTCAATGGTGGGATGCGATTCATCAGCCATGACAACCAGTGCCTTGTTCCATTCGCCGGCGCGAATGCGGCACGATGCCAAGAACATCGCCTCCATGCCAGCGGTTCGTGTGCCAATCACTGTTGCACTTGCCGCAGTCATGCCCAATCCAAGAGACACGTGTGCGCTGCCCACATTGGGAACCGACTCCGCAAACAGCATCGGATTGGCAAGATTGATGCCGGAAGCGAGCAGATCACGGTAGTACTGTTCAGTGAACGCCGCCGCGCCATGCCACGACGCTGCCAGGAGCGGCATGGATGCCAGTTCATGCGCGGACATCCCAACGGCGTC
>CALQCP020000191.1 GCA_943329105.2 Chitinophaga pinensis
AACTGTGCGCTCACTGATTTCGCGCGCGATGAAGCCGGCCGGTAATTGTGCGGCATCAAATTTCAATTGACGAGAGTTACTGCTGAAGTACAGCCAACCGCCAGGCGCTAACCACTGCGTGGCCAACGCCACCAAATGCGGCCAGTCACGGTCAACAGCAAAACTCTCTGCCTCCATCCGCTTGGAGTTTGAGAATGTCGGCGGATCAAGCACGATGTAGTCGTACCGCTCATCCGCGGCGGGGCCCGCTTGCAAGAACTGCAAGCAATCAGCCTTGACTAACCGGTGGTCCGGCCCCAGAGCAAACCCATTGAGTTCCAGATTGCGCCGCGTCCAGTCTTGATACGTCTTCGACATATCAACGGTAGTGGTACCCGCCGCGCCACCAGCACGCGCATACACCGTGAAACTTCCGGTGTACGCAAACAGATTGAGAATGCGTTTGCCTGCCGCGTAGTGGCGAATGATGGAACGCGTCTTGCGATGGTCAAGGAACAACCCGGTATCCAAGTAATCAGTGAGATTCACTTCAAATTTGAGCCCCTGCTCCTCCACCGTGCGCACCATGCCCGTGTCACCGACTCGGTCATATTGCTCAGTGCGATCCTTAATTCGACCGCGGCACTTCATGTGCAACTTTGATCCAGAGAGTTGCAATCCATCAAGTATCTCGCCTTCGCACATTTCTTCAAAGGCACGAACCTTCTCCGGCGTGTCATCACGCGTGCGCTGATACACCCACGCCACTGCCTCGCCGTCATACCAATCGACGATCGCTGGAAACTCTGGAATGTCACGCTCATACAGCCGGTAGCAGGTAACACCACTTGCCTTCGCCCAACCACGCAGGTGGCGAAGTTGCTTGGAAAGTCGGTTGGCAAGCATCAGCATGTGGGTTCTCCAACAGCACCACCAGCCGCGCCACCGTCGGACATGGATTCCAAGTCAAACACCACCTCCATCGGCGACCACCATGCGTCGGCACTTGCGCTGGGCACGGGACGCTGGAATCGACGCATCAGCTCGTCCCACTTCCGGCACTCCGGATCAGCGGCGTACTGCTGGTAGTCGCGGGCTGGGTCAAAGCCATCAGGACCTTCGCAATACATAAAGAGCCGAGTTCCATGCCGAAAGATCCGCATCCGCTGAATACCGGCGGCGCGCAGTGCAGCCACCACCTTTGGCCAGACGGCGCGGTGGTGCTCCTCATAGACACGAATCAAATCCGGGTCATCAAGTAAATCGATTGCCTGCGCAAAGAACTGCATACGGGTGAGGCTACCGCGCGCGCGTTCCGTACACTCGCGCCACGCATGGCACGCGAACGCACCACTCGCTCCCCCGTTACAGCACGCGCTCCACGCGCGTCTGCACTTCCAGCCACCCCGCGCCTGAAACGCTCGGGCGCCGGGCTCGCGCCGTGCGGATTTGATCTCTTGGTACTCACCGTGGCCAACGATGTGCAGCGGCGTTACGCCGAGCAGATGTTGGACATCCGAAAGACGCTCGGCACACTCCCGCATGGCCTGGAGACACTGGTGATTGCCGATTCCGCCGGCAAACGAATCGGTAGTGGCGGCAGCACTCTCCTGTGCATGGCCGAGCTTGCGAAGCGCGGCATGCTGAAGAACGCGCGCGCGCAAGCGCATGGGCATCGCATCCTCATCCTGCACTCGGGCGGCGATTCCCGACGACTTCCATCATGGAGCGCTCCCGGCAAAATTTGGGTTCCGCTGGGGCGCACCGGGAGAGCCAAGGCCGTTCGCAGAAAGTTGAGCGCAAGCGCCGTTCGCGGCACTGCGCGCATCGACACGCCGACCCATGGACTTGGTCCCTTCAATGTTCCCACGCTCTTTGATCTGACTCTTGCGGAACTCTCGCGCCTCACGCTGCCCACTTCCGGTGGAGTGCTCGTCGCCAGCGGCGATGCGGCACTGCGACTTGCCGATGAGCACATCACGTTCGCTACCAGCGGCGCGACGGTCCTCGCCTTCCCCGGCGGGCCAGATCGCGCTGCGCGACACGGCGTGTTTGTTCTTGATAAGCGCAACCGCGTGGTAAGCACGCTGCAGAAACCATCGCGAGTGCAACTACAATCCGCCGGTGCACTTTCTGCGAGCGGTCACGCGGCGATCGATAGTGGGATCTTCTTCTTTCCAACTGCAGCATGCCACGCACTTCTCCGCGGCGCCGGTGCAGAACCGCGCACCGGCCGCGCACCTGCCGGATCACTTCTTGCAGAACTCGCGCGCGGAAGTGCAAGCCTTGATCTCTACCAAGAGATTGCCCATGCCATGTCAAGCAGCGCGGAGCGCGCCACGTTCGTGACTCGATTCGCTGCTAGCGGCAGCATTGCCCGCGAGCGCATGCTTGGCAAATTCTTCACCGCAACACATCAAGTAGCGCTGCACGCCACACTCCTGAAGAAGGGGAGTTTCCTGCACCTTGGCACCACGCGAGAGCTCATCGAACGACTTTCTTCAACCATGCCGGAGCGCATGTTTCCTGACCTACTCAACAAGCGCACGCATACGGGACCCGACAGCGTGCTTGCCTTGGAAACCGGCAAGGATGCGCATGCACCGCGCGGTATCGCGCGTTACGCAGTGCCCGTCGGCAGCACGCAGCAATGCTGGGTATTGCACGGCATTGATGACGATTGCAAGACCTCCGCAAGCGACGGCGGAACCGTGTGCGGCAAACCACTGCGGACGTTGGAACTGCAAACCGGCAGCAGCGCCCGCGCCATCTGGGGCAGTGCACCACACACGCTGTGGAACGCACGGATTTATCCGGTTGGTAAGCCAGATGATGCATGGCGCGCTATGCAATGGATACTGGGAGATGCGCGCGCCCCGACTGCATGGCGACGTATGCGCAAACTTTCGCTTGCAGAATTGATGCTGCTTGCAAATCCAGATGCACTCGCGCGGGGGCACATCCACGCGCAGGCGTACGCGCCGTGGCGCCCGACTGCCCTGACACCGCTTGATCGCGCCCGCGAGTATGCAGCGCGCGCTGCCATTGCTCAATCAAGCACCGCGCGAACAGCTGCGCGAACGGCGGCTATGTCTGCCGTCGGCATGGCCGTTGCGCGCGACGCACTCATGCCGCGCGAAGTCCGCGCCTTTGCAGTACGCCAAGATCAAGCAGTCTGGGCCAGTGCGCCCGTTCGCATTGACCTTGCCGGCGGATGGAGCGACACACCCCCGCTATGCATTGAGCACGGCGGCAGCGTGGTGAACGCAGCAGTCACGCTTGGAGGCACGCTTCCCCTGCAAGTCATGGTGCGCGTCACCGATACACCAGAAATCACTGTGCACTCAGTTGATTCAGGGCGAACCGGTCGGTATCGAAGTACCCGCGAACTTCTTGATCACCATGATCCCGCGGTGTGGGATGCACTGCCGCGCGCAGCGCTGGTACTCAGCGGGCTTGTGCCGCGCGACCCAAAGGCAAATCTACGCACGCACCTTGAACGCGCCGGCGGTGGACTGGCCATCACACTCTTCAGCGCCGTGCCACGCGGCAGCGGCCTCGGCACCAGTTCCATCCTTGGAGCAACCATGCTCGCCACGCTCGACCGAGTGGCGGGACGTTCCACGGATCCAGAACACGTGGCGCGCAATGCTTCGCTCCTGGAGCAGATGATTCAAACGCGCGGCGGTTGGCAGGACCAAGTGGGCGGACTCTGGGGCGGCATCAAACTGTGCACCACGCGCGCCGGCGTCCATCAAGTTCCACACGTGGCACCCATCGCCGCTCCACCCGCCTTCGTGCGCGCGCTGCACGAACGCGCGGTGCTCCTCTATAGCGGCCGACGGCGCATGGCCCGCGACATTCTGGAAACCGTGGTGCTGCGTTACCTTCGCGGCGAACACTCCGTGATAGACGCCCGCGCACGACTGGTGGCGGGCGCACACGCCATGGCAGAAGAGATCGCCCGCGGGGATGTGTCCGCCTTTACCCATCGACTTTCGGAGTATCGGGAACTCAAGCGAACCGTCGATCCCGCTTCGGTCACCCCGGACATTGAGGCGACCGTTCGCCAACTTGGCAATCGGGTCACCGCGTGGTCGATGGCCGGCGCTGGGGGTGGAGGCTTCCTCCTGATCCTGTGCCGATCCGCCTCGGCAGCCCACTCAGTCCGAAATCAGCTCGAATCCCACCCTGGCCATCCGTTAGCACGGCCATTTGCCTTCGAACTTGACCCGGGCGGGCTGCGCATTTCAGTCTTGTAAGACCATTGCACAGCACCTGACTGATAATGTTCGTCATTCAATCCGTTGGGTTTGGCTCTGCAGCCCCGCCGCCGAACCTGACCTTCGGTACAATCCCAACCTTATCAAAGGGCCTTTCGGCCCTTGAACACACCCGTAGGACGAAAAAATGGCCAAGGCCCAAAACTGGACCCGATTCATCGTTCCCGCCACGCTCGCCGCGCTGGCGGTCGCGCCCGTTGCATTCGCAAGCGAGGCTGACCTGCAACTGCCTCCCATCGACGACAAGATCGTCTTCAGCGTGTTCGGCAAGCCGATCATGGGCGCCACGCTCATGTATGCGGGTCTTGTGGTCTCGCTGGTCGGAGCCCTGTTCGGAGTCATCCAGTACATCCAGGTGGACGCACTGCCGGTGCATCCTTCGATGCGCAACGTCTCCAACATTATCTGGGAGACCTGCAAAAGTTACCTCGCGCAGCAGGGCAAGTTCCTGGCGCTCCTGTGGTTCTTGATCGCCGGTGCCATGATCGTCTACTTCGGATTTCTGAATCCGATCGGTGGCGGACACGGCGCAGAAGGCGCTACCCCGCAAACGAGCCACGCCATGGCCGTTGGCATCGTCCTCCTCTGCTCGATCTTGGGCATTCTCGGTAGCTACAGCGTGGCGTGGTTCGGTATCCGAATCAACACCCGCGCCAACAGCCGCACCGCGTTTGCAAGTCTTCGCGGCGACGCCCTGAAGACCTTGGCTATTCCGCTGCAGTCCGGCATGTCGATCGGCAT
>CALQCP020000192.1 GCA_943329105.2 Chitinophaga pinensis
ACGGGACATGCACAGAGCACTGTCGCGGCGCAAGCGGTGAAGAAGGTGTTTCTCATGGTTCGTTGCTTCCTTGTAAATATGAACGGGACGTCAATGCCTTGAAATGCGGGGACGGTGCTAAGCCAGGCACTGTGGACTTGTCACCGACACTGAGTGAAATAAATGCAATCCTGACACAGTCATAAACGTAATCCAACCCGACTTCCTATCATGGAAAACCGGAACTTGGACTGTCTCGACAATCATGGCGTCATCCGTGAGGAACACAACATCTCTTTCCCCTAAAAAGATAGAAATTTCGCGCTTGTTATCTGCCAGTCAAATCCGTACGGCGCCTGATCCCTTGGCAATCTCGCCGATAACCATGGCAGTTTCCCCCATCCGTGCCAACTTCGCGCATACGGCATCCGCGAAAGCCGGTCGAACGATCAGCGTGTAGCCAATCCCCATGTTGAACACCCGGTACATCTCGTCTTGCGCCACATTTCCGTGTTCGCGCAGGAACGGGAAGATGGGATTTGGCGTCCAAGCGGCCGGGTCAAGGACGGCGTCCACCTTTGGACCGAGCGCCCGGCACAGATTGCCGGGCAGTCCGCCACCGGTGATATGCGCCATCCCGCTGACGACCTTCTTCTTGCGGTACCCGGACAGGAGCTTGATGATTGGCTTGGCGTAAATCCGGGTGGGCTCAAGCAGGACCTTCCAGAGCGGATCCGGACCGAGTTCCGGATAGATCCGGTCGAGGTCCAGCCCGGCGTCTTTGATGATGCGCCGGACCAGTGAGAAGCCGTTGGCGTGCACGCCTGACGAGCGAAGGCCGATGACCACGTCGCCCTTCTTCACTCTGGCTGCGTCAACTACGCGCTCCAATTCCACTACGCCCACGCAGAAACCAGCGATATCAAAGTCTCCGGGCTTGTAGATATCCGGCATCTCCGCGCATTCACCACCAATGAGCGCGCATCCAGCGATTTCGCAGCCCTTGGCAACGCCTTCAATCATCTTGGCGGTTGCGTCTGGGTCAAGTTTGGAAAGCCCCAAGTAATCAAGGAAGAACAGCGGCTCGGCGCCCTGAACGATGAGGTCATTGACGTTCATCGCCACGCAGTCGATGCCAACCGTGTCATAGATCTTGCGCTCGGCGGCAAGGAGCACTTTGGTGCCAACACCGTCGGTGCAGCCAACCAGCACTGGGTCACGGTAGTTGTTCTTGAACAGTTTCTGGTTGTAATCAAGCCGGAACATGCCCGCAAACGCGCCGTGCTGCCCCATCACGCGCGGCCCGTGAGTGCGCTTCAGGAGACCCTTGATGCGGTCGACCACCTCATCACCGGCGTCGATATCGACGCCCGAATCTTTGTAGGTCAGGGGCGTTCGGGTGACTGCGGGTGCCGGGGCTGTGACGACATCAGACATGGGTTCCATACTACAACGCAGCGGCTGGCGGTTTTACAAACGGTATGAGGAGCAATCCCGGGATTCCTGCCAACATGGCTACCACCAAGAATCCGGGGTAATCGAGCGCCTCTGCCACGGCCCCGCTCACGCCCCCTGCTACCGCATTGCCAGCAGCCATCAGCGCCGTGAGTAACGCGTACTGCGTGGCGGTGTAGCGGCGGTCGCAGATGGACATGAGGAACGCCACAAAGCCGCTCGTCACCATTCCAATGACTATGTTCTCCAGCGCGATGGCTGGCATGAGCGCCCACACCGGTGGCGCAACCGCTGGTGTTGCATGCACGGTTGCACCGTAGGCAATGGCCAGTGCCAAGAACCCAGCAATGCTCAATGAGTGCGCAAGCCCAAATATCCACAGGCAGCGAATGATGCCCAGACGCGCCACCATCCAGCCACCTGCCGCAGCGCCAACGATGGTCATGGCAAAGCCGAACGCTTGGCGGACCCAGCCGATCGACTCTGCGGAATAGGCGAGCCCCTTCATGAGGAGCGGCGTGGTGATGTTGGTGGCAAGTTGGTCTGGCAGCTTGAACAGCAAGACGAACGCGGCGAGCAGCAGCACGCGTCCGCCCCATGCTGAGTAGAACCGCGCGACTGGCTGGACCAGCGATTCGGTGAGCGTTGGGCGCGTACCGCTCGCAAGTGCGGGCTCGCGCGCGCTCAGTGTTGCCGCCACACCAAGCCCCATGGCGAGTGCTGCGCCGAGTGTTGCGAAGCGCCACGTGATGGTCTCCGCCACCAGCAGCACGCCGGCACCCAAGACTACGAATGCAATGCGGTAGCCAGATACGAATGTGCTTGCACCGGCGCCAAGTTCCGTGGGCTCAAGCGATTCGGTGCGGAACGCGTCGGCAACAATGTCTTGGGTGGCGGAGAAGAACGCGGCGGCGCATAGCAGTGCGAAGAAGATTCGGTTGTGCAGTGCGGCCGCGGCGTATTCGCCGGGAGTCCATGTGATACCGACCGCCGGGTCTGTGGGCACGGGGCCCCAGAGCGAGAGTGCCACCAGCGCCAACAGTGCAAGGGACTGTGACACCACCAACCAACCGCGCCGACGGCCAAGTCTTCCGAACAGCGGCAGCGACGTGCCATCAACAATGGGGGCCCACAGAAACTTCAGCGCATAGGGCAACGTGCAGAATCCCAGCGCGCCGATCGCGGTGACGCTCCAACCAGCGCTGGAGGTCCATGCCTGAGCGACCGTGGTGACCAAGACGTTTGGCACTCCGCCTGCAAACCCCAGGACCAATAGCACCAACATCGTCCGGCTTCCATAAAGCGCGGCGAATGAAGAGCGAGAAGTTGCTGCGGTGGAGGGCCGATCCGTGGCCATAACGGAAGGTTACCGATGCGCACCGCCGCCAAGTGGAAAAGACGACAGGACCCCGACCGTGAGGCCGGGGTCCTGAATCAATCATGCATGTCGTGCTGACTTATGAGCGACGACGGCGTCCACCGACCAAGCCAGCGACTCCAAGGAGAGCCATGGCGCCTGGGGCGGGAACGAGCGTTCCGTTCACGTCCACCATCAAGCGGCTGGGCGAGGATCCCGGCGGAGTGCCGAAGGCGAAGAACGCTTGGAACACACCGCTGCCGGCATTGTTGAATATGCCGAAGGCGTTGAGAGACGCGCCAGTGGCGGGGGCGTTCATGACGCGCCAACCGTTGGCCGCGTTCGCGGCGTTTGCGCCGGTGAACTCGACGCCGATCCACCAACCACCGAAGCCCGCGCTGGAGACGGTTTCCAGGTTCAGGGTAACACCCGATACCGCGCCCGTGTTCACCAACTGAGTGACGGTCGCAGTGCCAGCGCCGAGGGAAGCGGAGGAATAGATCTCGTAGTTGGCTCCTCGACCGTAGTTGGTTCCGTCGAAGGTCATTTCGGCGGCATAGATCTTGATTCCGACATCAATCAGCGCACCGGAAGCTACGAGGCGGCGAATGCCGACGATCGCGCTGTCGACCCCGAGCTGGGTCTGCCCTGCGCTCACGGCGGTGAAGCAGTTCATATACGTGATTGCGCCAGCGCCAGCGTTAAAGCGGGAGCCTGTTTCTGTGCCGCCGCCGTAGACGAGCGCGGCGTTCGATGCAGACGTAGCGGCGAGAGCCGCCGTAGCGACAGCAAACAAGAGGGATTTCATTTACAAGGACTCCGATAGGGAAAGGGAAGGGAAATCAGAAAACAAGCAAAGCCACTGTTTCAATCTGCGCGGCGCATTCGCCGAGCTAGACGCCCTTGAACCAACCTCTCGTGTCGCCCCAGAACTCGTACATAGTGCCCCGCACTTGGGGCGGGTCAAGAAACAGCGCTCAGAATTTGTTAGCGGCGCGTGTGGGATGCCGGCGCCCTAGTCAGATAACTAGACGCATACAGCTGAAACCCCCTTAAAAATCGGAGTTTTGCCGGGCTAGCGAATGTGCAATCACGGCCGCCCGTTTGGGCTAGGCGTGGCTGTGAACCACTGCCGTCAGGCTGCTCAACATCATCGAGCCAAGGTCGGCGGGACTCTCTGCCACATTCAGACCGCAGCCGCGCAGGGCATCCATCTTCGCCTGCGCGGTGTCATCCGCACCGCCGATGATGGCGCCGGCGTGACCCATACGACGTCCCGCAGGAGCAGTGCGCCCCGCGATGAACGCCACTACTGGCTTGTGCTGCATGTTGGCCTGAATCCAACGGCCAGCGTCCACCTCATCAGTGCCGCCGATCTCGCCGATCATGATGACGCCATCGGTGTCTTGGTCGGCGGCGAACATTTCCAGAATGTCGATGAAATTCAGACCCTTCACCGGATCGCCACCGATACCCACGCAGGTGGACTGACCGATGCCGCGTTCGCTGGTCTGCCAGACCGCCTCATAGGTGAGCGTCCCGGAACGACTGATGATGCCCACGGCCTTCCGCGTGGAAGCGTCGAGCCGGTGCGTGTGAATGTAGCCCGGCATGATGCCGATCTTGCAGCCACCTTCGTAGCGACCGCGGGTACCGGTCTTGCGCCCGGGCGTGATGACGCCGGGGCAGTTGGGGCCGACCAGCACGGACTCTGGATACCCAGCAAGGCGCGCGCGCACGCGGATCATGTCTTGCACCGGGATGCCTTCGGTGATGGCCACAATGGTCTTGACGCCAGCGTCGGCGGCTTCAAGGATGGCGTCGGCGGCAAATGGCGGCGGCACAAAGATCATGGTGGCGGAAGCACCGGTGGATCGAACAGCCTGAGCAACGGTGTCAAAGATGGGCAGCCCGTTGGCATCCTTCTGACCGCCCTTGCCTGGGGTGGTTCCGCCAACCATGCGCGTTCCGTACTCAAAGCAGCCCTTGGTGTGGAAGGCGCCTGATGTGCCAGTGATTCCTTGGCAGATGACCGAAGTGTTACCGTCAATGAGGATTGCCATAGGTGCTTCAGGGGCTCTGGATGCGAGGCGCCAACGATCGGCGCGGGCGGGCGAGGATAGCCGAACCCGATACGATCGTGGACGATGAGCACTGCGCCGCAGCACGAAATTCATGAGGCGATCACGGCATCGATCGC
>CALQCP020000193.1 GCA_943329105.2 Chitinophaga pinensis
ATGGACATCCCACTCACTAGGCGCCTCAAGAATGCACAGAGGTACCGTGAAGTCATTGGGGTACTCGCTCGTTACGGGTTTGCAACGTTCATCTCCAAGAGTGGCTTCTCGCCGCTGCGGAAGGCCAATGCGGACTGGCTGTACAGCCGGGATGGAACGATCGACCTGTCCTCCGCGCCGCTTGAGGTGCGCTTGCGCAAGGCCATGGAGGAACTTGGGCCAACCTTCATCAAGATCGGGCAGATTCTTTCCACGCGCCGCGACCTGATTCCCGATGCACTTGCAGACGAATTTGCGCGCCTGCAGGCTGACTGCCCAAAGATCCCCTTCGACCGCGTGCGTGCCGCACTTGATGAACAACTGAAGGGACGAACCGACGATCTGTTTCAGTGGATCGATCCCGAGCCGCTTGCTGCTGCCAGCATGGCGCAAGTGCACAGCGCCATCTGGAAGGATGGTTCAGAGGTGGTCATCAAGTTGCTGCGCCCCGATGCCGCGAATCAGATTGAGGCTGACATGGAGGCGCTTGCCTTTGTCGCCCGACTCACCGAGGAGCGATTGTCAAAGAGTGGTTTCAGCCCCATGGAAATTGTGGCTGAATTCCGCGAGGAACTGCGGCGCGAGACCAACCTCACTATTGAAGCCCGCAGCACCGACCGCATGCGAAACTCGTTTGCGAGCGACCCGGGCATTAGCTTCCCGAAGGTGTATTGGGAAGCAACCACCACTGGTGTTCTGACTATTGAGAAGATTCAGGGCAAGCTGCTCGCGCGCACTCCGTACGCGTCGATTCCCCTTGATATTCGCAAGAAGATCGTTGCCAACGGCGCGCGGGCCGTCTTCCGACAGACGCTCGAACTTGGCTTCTTCCATGCTGATCCGCACCCTGGCAACATCTTCATCCATGACGATGGTCGCGTGACATTCATCGACTGCGGCATGGTTGGCCGCATCGGCGCCGATGCTCGGCAGCGAATTGCAGAACTGGTCTTTGGCGTGGCCACTGGCGACGCACGCATGGTCATGCGCGCCGCCATGCGCATGGGCAATGTGGAGCCCGATTCCATTGACGAGCGCGCCCTACTTGACGATGTGCAAGAGGTGGTGGATCAATTTGTCGGCAAGCCAATCGCAGAAATTGATATTGCAACCGTGCTTGATAAGTTCTATCAAATCCTGCGCGATTACAAGGTTCGCTGCCCGGCGGACATGGTGCTTCTCATCAAGGCGATGGGCACCATTGAAGGTGTTGCGCGCGACATTGAGCCCGACTACGAAGTCATCGACGCAGCGAAGCCGTTCATCTATAAGTTGGTGAACGACCGCTACTCGCCGAAGGCGCTTACCAAACGATTCACCAATACGCTGTTCTCCTATGCGGAGCTCATCGATTCGCTGCCCAAGCAGATCACTGGAATTCTGCGAAAGATTCGGCTCGGCGAAGCGAAGGTCAATTTCCACTTCGAAGGCATTGAGCGATTCCGGATGACCGTGGAGCACATGGCAACCACGGTTGCCTATGCGCTGCTCATCAGTGCGTTGCTTGTTGCCAGCTCAGTCCTGCTGCATGCCGCCCATGGCGATACGGCAGGCATGGTGGGAACCATTGGCCTGGTTGGATTCCTCCTGGCCGGTTTCCTCTCCGTCGGATTGATCTGGGACATCTGGCGAACCCGCCGTGGTGTCACGCGATCGGTGCGCGAAGAGGAACGCGACGAGCGCAAACTGAACGGATAAGCCCGGCGCACGGAAAGAAAAATGCTGCGAGCCCGGGTTCCGGGCCCCACCCCACGTGGGAGCCCCGCTCCTCGGACTCGCTGCTGCCCTTTCAGGCAGTCGTTAGAGTGCCGTGGTTTGCGCTACCACGCAAGGACTATCGGGCGTAATAATGGTGGATATGTCCGTTTTATTTACGTCTCGATAATTCTTTACGAATTCAGGGGTCGGGAAGCCACCGGGTGTGGCACACTGTGTTGATGAACCCACTCAACGTCAAGACCGGAGCCGTGGCAGCTACCTTTGCGATGTGCATGGCGTGTGCAAACGCCGTAGCGCAGTTCACGACGGATCCCAACACGCCGGACCTGCTTGCCACGGGAACAAATGACCAAGTGCAATCCAAGGTGGTGAATATCCCCACCGGCGGCTTTTACATGAGCTGGTACGACAACAGTACCGGCGGCTACGACCCCTGGGTGCAACGCTACGACGCCAACGGGATCGGCCTGTGGCCCAATAAGGGCGTCCGCGTGCTCGACACGAATTTCAGTAGCACGGAGGATTACGGCCTGACTTCCGATGCTGCTGGCAACGCAGTCATTGTGACACGGAGCGACATCGGCGGGCTCAAGATCATTGCACAGGCAGTGTCTCCGTCAGGCGTATTGCTGTGGGGCGCCAATGGCGTCACCCTTTCATCAACCGCTGTGGTGAATGCACCCAAAGCCGGACGCGCTGGTGACGGCGCGGCGGTTGCTGGTTGGACCGAAAGCAGCAGAGCCAAAGTCATGCGCCTGACACCGGAGGGCACCGCTGCATGGGCGACTCCCGCCACCATTTCCGATGGCACGGCGACAACCTTTCTGTCTGACTTGCAACCAGGCGATGGCGGCAGCGTCATTGCGTCGATCGTTCGCTATACCACCTTTAGTGGCGCAAAGACCATTCAAGCGCAGAAGTTCTCTTCCACTGGCGTTGCGCAATGGGTGGCAACCAACGTGCGGGTGTTTACCACTGGATCACTGCAATTTGGCAACTTTCCATCGTTCATCTCTGATGGCGAAGGTGGAGCGATCTTCTCTTGGTACGGAACCGGACCGCTGCAAAGCTATGCACAGTGGGTCTCGCCAACTGGCGCGCTTCGCTTTGGAACGAATGGCGCCGGCGTGACTGCGACCACCACACTGGAGCGCGTGGCGCCCACCGCGGCGTACGACCCGACACTGCGACGCGTGTATGTGGCGTGGAACGAGCACGTGCCGAACTCCAGTTTGTACGGCTCGGGCGGGCAGAGTTTTTCCGAAGATGGAACGCGACTCTGGGGCGATACTGGTGTGACCTTCTCACCAACTGCAACCACCTATGAAGAAACCCAGGCCCGGGTTGCCATGCTGGGTGAGTTTCCAACATTCTCATCGGTGCGATCTCCGGCATACGGCGCACAAACGGCTCGCGCCTATTCCTACGACGCGCTTGGCACTCCACGTTGGGCCAGTCCCGTGGTGCTGACTGGTGTTGGCTTCGTCGGCCGCATGGTGTTCACGGCCGCCTCTGGCACGCCCGCCGGAGTGCTAGCGATCTGGGAGTCCGGCGCTGTTGGCGTCACGGATCTTCTTGGCGCACGACTGAACGCGGACGGATCGTTGGGACTGCCCTCGGTGTGCGGCGACCTCAACGGCGACGGAGTCGTGACTGGTGCCGACCTTGGTCTCCTGCTCGGAGCATGGGGCATTGCAAATGGCTCGCCGTATGACCTCAATCACGACGGCGTGATCGACGGCGCGGACCTTGGATTGCTGCTCGGTTGCTGGACAAACTGACCGCTCTTTCCCCCGCTCACCTGACGGAACACATCACGCCCGACCACGGTCGCGCCACGCCCGTTCCAGGCGTTCAGCGCTGATTGGAATGGATGTCCGTAGTTCTTGGGCAAACAGGCTGACCCGATACTCCTCCAGGAGCATCCGAAACGGTGCGATGGCCGCTGTGCCCCGACCCTCGGCTGCCAACGCCGCCTCTGCTCGGGACATTTCATCCTCCCAGCGCGCCACTTCGACCATGGACACGGCATCACGCTCCGGCCCAGACGTGCGCAACTTACGAGCGCGCAAACCGAGCGCTGCCACATAGCGAATCAGGTGCTGAACGTCTTGCCACGGAATGCGCGCCAAGGCGTCGGGTGCAGCCAACCGCTGCCGCTGCCGAGCGATGTCGTCCACCGCCGCACGCCATGACGAAGGCATTGGACCATCGATGGCTTCAAGAACTTCCACTGACCGCGTGTGCAACGCCAGCGCAGCACGAACCACCTCTTGCACGGCCGTACTGAGGACGGCAGCGCCCTGATCAACCCGTGCTTCAAATTCAGCGGGTGTGCGCACAAGGGGACGATCGTCAACGAACGCGCGCCCTGCCACGGCAGACACCAGCGCCGCCATCAACGGCTCACGTCCAAGCCGCGTTGATGCAAGCCAAGTCATCAGCAATTCTTGGAATCCAGAGGCGTACTCCAGATGGTGCCGAATGGCATCCCGGGCCGTAATGGAATGCAGCG
This sequence comes from Chitinophaga pinensis, assembly GCA_943329105.2. Classification (GTDB taxonomy): domain Bacteria; phylum Planctomycetota; class Phycisphaerae; order Phycisphaerales; family SM1A02; genus UBA966. The sequence goes on from CALQCP020000193.1 coordinate 4,274, forward strand.
TGCGCATGGCTAAGCGCGTGGCGCGCTCTGCCGCATCCGGATCCGCGGCAAGTCCAAGTGAGACCGAATCACCGCCATCCACCAACATTGGCCATGCAATGACACGGAGCCCGTCAACGGTGGCTTCGATGCGCTCTGGAAGTTCGTCAAGGTCAAAGCTGCGCAATCCAGTGCGGTTCCACTGGCGCTGAAAGGCTCGCTCTAAGAGTCCTTCGCGATGCGCGGCAGACTTGGGAGCCAACGTTCTTCGGAGTACGGCTATGTCATCACCAGCAGCAAGAACGTCACCCGCATCCGATACCACTTCAATATGCAAGCGCAGGTGCGGCGGCAGTTGCGCGCGGTCAAAGTCACCTGCTGTGAGCGCCATACCAGCCACTTTGGCAAGGTGCGCTGCAACGGACTCAAGAATTGAACCTTGTGCAAATGGGATCGTTTCTGCAGCTGCCTCGGCCACTTCACGCAATGGAAAGAGGCGGACCCGCAAGCGCTTGGGCAACGTGCGTATAAGTGCCTCGATCTTTTCTGCAAGCAAACCAGGTACGAGCCATTCCAGCCGGTCGGTGGTTGTTGAGCCAAGGTCACCGAGCGCGATCCGCGCATGAATTCCATCAAGCGCGGTACCGGGCGACAATTCATAGCGCAACTCCGCAGACGCTCCGCCACCAATCTCAATGGCATCAGGGAATCGCAGGGACATGTCTG
>CALQCP020000194.1 GCA_943329105.2 Chitinophaga pinensis
CAGCGTGCTCTTACCAGCGCCGTTTTCGCCAACAATGGCATGAATTTCGCCAGCCATGAAGTCCACGGTGACGTTGTCAAGGGCGCGTACGCCGGGATACTCCACGGTGACGCCGCGCACTCCCATGCGAGGCAGTGTGGCGTGTGCCGCCGCGCCGACCTGTTTGACCGTCGGCAGCTCCATCACGCCTTCTTGAGGAAGCACGTCTTGAGAACAAAGGTTCCCATGCCATCTCTAACAATCACGGTCCATTCATCAGTTTCGTCGGTCATAGTGTCGGGGTTCTCGTTCGAGGTACTACCGATTTTCTCCGTGCATAGAGAGATAAATCGATAGTTGTGGGAGATCAGCGTGGCGCACGTCAAGAATACCCCAAGGCGTGCGCATCACTATGCGTTGGGCTCACTTCGCGCGACTTGCTCGACCCGTGTTGGTTGGCGCTCCGGATGGGCGTCCGTTGGCATCAGCTGGGGTGCCCGGCTTCCACGAGCGCACTTCGTAATCAGCGCCCACGATGTGCAGTTCATCGCACCATCCGTTCGCCCAACGAATCCGTAGCAACCCATCGGCAATCCACCAAGATCCCACCTTTACTTCGTCGATGGACTTCCATGCCACATGGCTTGATTGAATGGCAATGGCAAACTTCTCGCCAGTGGTCGACTGCGCTACCGGCAGTTCGTACACCCCGATCCACGAGGCATAACTCGCTGGTGTGCGCACCGCCTGTCCAAAGTTGCTCGGGGTCCCGTCTCGTGCAACGCCAGGTCCCCACGAACGCTTCGCCAGTTCACCGGTCGGCTTACGCAAGATCACATCGCGCCACCCATCGACGTAGTCAATGACGATGCGTCCATTTGCAATCACCCAGCTCCCTGATTCGCCGCGCGCTCCGTGCGGACCTTTCGACCAGTTGCTCACCGCGCCGCCGTCGGGCGCCAAGACAACATCGAATGTCACATTCTCATCGTCAACAAGCGTCCACGATCCGGCCGCATCCGCCGCTGCGATCGGCGCGCCGAGCACATCGCTGCTACCGGTTGGTGCCGCGACTTTTTCCTTCAGCTCAAAGTCCGCGGTGAGGATTCCCATGAACCGTCCATCCTTGGTCACCGGCACCGAGAAAGTCATCATCTCTACATCGCCGCCCCCAGCATCAAAGTACGGCTCAGACCACATGGCTTTTCCAGACTTTCGTGGCAGGGCGAACCACGCCAGCATGGGATAGTCGTAGCCGTCAACCGCCAGTGTCCGATGCGCAATGGTTCCCTTGCGTCGGTACGCGTACGGCGCCAATTGCTTTCCCGCATAGGCAGGATCAAGCGCGAACGTGGTGCCGTACGCGTCAGGATGTTTGGCTAGGAAGCTATCAAGTACTGGATAGATGGACTCTTCAGTGAGTTGCACCGTTGCCAACGCGGACAGTTCCGCTTTGATGGAAGTCTCTAGCGCGGTTCGTTCTGTTTCAGTAGGTACCACCCACTCCGGAGTCTTGCAGCCAGTAAGTGCAAGGATCGGCAACAACGCAAACACGGCGAGAGTGCATGTGGAGCGGTTCATATGCGTCCAACTGTATCCGGCGCGAAGTTGTCATGCGACTGTCACGAAGCAGTGGTCATGCTGAGAGCCAATGCCTCAGCCACTTTGATTCCATCGATGCCAGCGGAAAGAATTCCTCCCGCGTAGCCCGCGCCTTCACCTGCTGGAAACAATCCCAGCGTGTTGAGGCTCTGAAAGTCATCAGCGTCGCGCGTGATCCGAATGGGTGATGAGGTGCGCGACTCCACGGCGGTGAGTACCGCGTCGTGCAGGTCAAAGCCCTTGATTTGCTTGGCAAATGCAGGAATCGCCTCGCGAATCGCAGTAATTGCGTAGTCAGGCAGTGCAGTGGCAAGGTCGCAGAGATGTACGCCGGGCGTATATGAAGGAGTCACCGTCCCAAGCACAGTAGATGGGCGCTTTGCCAAGAAGTCACCAACGAGTTGACCAGGCGCTTCATAGTTGCGTCCACCAAGTTCATACGCGCGTGATTCCCAGAAGCGTTGGAATGCAAGGCCGGCAAGCGGATCGCCCGGGTAGTCCTCTTCCGGAGTGATGCCCACCACGATGCCGGCGTTTGCATTGCGCTCGCTGCGCGAATACTGACTCATACCGTTGGTGACCACGCGGCCTTCTTCGGATGTTGCCGCAACCACTGTTCCGCCCGGGCACATGCAGAATGTGTAGACGGACCGACCATTACGCGCGTGATGCACCATCTTGTAATCAGCAGCGCCCAAGAGCGGGTTGTCAGCATTGCTCCCATACCGGCACTTATTGATGAGCGACTGCGGATGTTCAATGCGGAATCCGATCGAGAACGGCTTGGCCTCAATGTGCACGTGGTGGCGATGCAGCATCGCAAATGTATCGCGCGCGCTGTGCCCAACCGCGAGAACCAAGTGATTGGTTGCAATACGCTCGCCGCTGGTAAGCACTACCCCCTGAACACGCTGCGACCGCTTCCCGTCGTTCGCTCCGGCAACCTCCGCAAACTCAACGTCATCGACGCGGCTTTCGAAGCGAATTTCACCGCCGAGTTCAATGATTTTGGCGCGCATCCGCTCCACCATGGCCACCAGACGAAAGGTGCCGATGTGCGGCCTGCTGACAAAGAGAATCTCCTCGGGCGCGCCGGATGCAACAAACTCCCTTAGCACCTTGCGCCCGTAGTGCTTTGGATCCTTCACTTGGCTGTACAGCTTGCCATCGGAGAATGTGCCGGCGCCGCCTTCGCCAAACTGCGTGTTTGATTCAGTATCCAAGATGCCTTGTCGCCACATCTTGAACGTGTCTTTCGTACGTTCGCGCACGGCCTTGCCGCGTTCCAAGATCAACGGTCGAAAGCCGGACTGTGCCAGAATCAATCCAGCGAACAGCCCCGTTGGCCCCATACCGATCACGATCGGTCGAGGGCGTTCTGCGGAAGTTGCGGTAGCGCGCGCAACAAACTTGTAATCCGTATCAGGCGTGAGACCCAACTTTGCGTTGCGCTTGGCACGCGCAAGCACGGCGTCTGGGTCACGCACTTCTACATCCACCGTATAGACGAACAGAATGGCGTACGGCTTGCGCGCATCGATGCCGCGCTTGTAAATCTCAAATCGCAACAGATCTGCTGATGGGATACCAAGGCGCGCCAGAATCGCCGGACGGAGTGCGTCGGCAGGGTGCTCAAGCGGAAGGGCCAGTTCGTTCAGTCGTAGCATCGATTCGTCAGCGGGTTCGCGACGCTCACTCTATCGGCGCGGGCCCCGCCGGAAGATGGAGCGAAATGACGAATTGGAACCCAAAGACCGGGTACGCCATCCGCACTCGATACAGTTGTAGTGCGTCCAAATCTTGCCGCATCTCCCCGGCGACGCGCGTCAGCATGTGGCGATAGTTGGGTATTTCAGGCATTTCGAACGACTGTTCGCCCGGTTTGTATATCTCCACCGTCTCCGGAACCGAGGCGCGGTCGATGTCGCGCCATGCATCGTTGGGATTTGCCGCGCCGCGCATGCTTGGGGCATAGACGCTGAGCAGGGGAGATTCGTTGGTGAAAGTACCCGCCGGCGCCAGCAGATCAAAGACCAGCAATTTCACCGGCGCAGTGGGCTGCGCGAACGGCCCCACCAGCGGTCGATCCGGTCGCGCAAATCGCGATCGCCATTCCGGCACACGCACCATGGCCAGCATGTCCGTGAGTGCATGCTTGCCGAGCCCGGACTGCCGCAGGCGATACATCATTTTTCCACCGACGTTGTCTACATCAAGAACCGCGGGCTTGTTGGTGTAGAGATCCTCAAGCGACAGTGTGCTTGAAGGGACATCCACTGCGTCAGTGTGCGCGTTCGCCACCGCACCGATGGCGTCAAATGCAAATGTCACCGGAATATCGTTTCGCAGACGCCGCAGTGCCATGAATCCTTGCAGTACGGTGGCCGACAGCATGTCGGGGTTGTCATGATTCCGCGTCACGAACGTGGTGGAGAGCCACGTAGCGGCCTCGACACCGCGCAGCTCACGCATCCCTTTGAAGACGCGGTACCGGCTGTCGAGTTCAAGGCGCCGCTGCATGTCTGGTTGATTGGCACAGATCGCAGCGTTGAACGCGGCGCGCGTGCCGAATGAATCGCGGATGATCCGACTGAACTGTTCGATCGCATTGATCGCCGCATCTGCCGTCGCTTGCGGCGCACCGTTGGTCACCGCTGCCTCAACGATGCCGCGCAGGGTCTCAGGCCCTGGCACCCGCTGCAGCATGTCCAACGGATTGGTGAGCGCAATGGCGCCCAGGGTTCGACTGATCAGCACTCGGCTGACGCCAAGGTGCGTGGCCAGCGCCGATGGTCGGCGCGGCGCGTCCGGTATCTCTGCAAACAGGCGCCGGAGGGAGGAGGCTAACTCAGCGGCGATGCCTACTTCTGCTGGGTCGGAAGCCACTCCGCCGAGCGCGGAAGCGGGGCTTCCTTGCTTGGTATTCGCCGTAATTTTTGCTGTGGATTTCAAGAATCTCTTACCTCGGTTTCATCGCCATCATCGGTGCAGTCTGTCACACGTTTGACCGACATCCAAGTGAAAATATTTACAACAATGAAACTTTGGTGCTTGCGCATGCCTGCACACCGAGGCATGGTTGATGTTCCATGCGATCCAGCACCACATCTATCGTTGTCGCGTCGGCCATTGCGGCTTTCGCGCCACTCGCGTCCGCCCAATACTCCTCGAATCCTGCCACTCCGGACGCGCTCGTCACCACCGCGAACGATGATGTGCAGACCAAGATGGCACTAGCGCCGAACGGCGACCAGTACATCTCGTACTTCTCAGGCGTTGGTTACGACGTTTACGTGATGCGCGTTGATCCGACCGGTCAAATCGTCTGGACAACCCAGGCGGAGGATCGCCCAGCTGCCCTGACTTCCACCACTGACTACGGCATGTC
>CALQCP020000195.1 GCA_943329105.2 Chitinophaga pinensis
ACTTGGTGGCGTGCGTGTCCTCATGCTTCTTGATACGCATGTGGGTGGACCGTGGCTCTCGGTTGCGCTCAGTGCCACCTTCATGGTGGCGATCGTGAACGCGGTGAACTTTCTTGACAACATGGATGGCCTCGCCGGTGGAGTTTCGTTCATTGCGGCGGCAGCATTCTGTACGGCCGCGTGCATTTCCCGGCAGTGGGCGACGGCGGCGGTACTCGCCTTACTTGCGGGTGGACTCCTGGGGTTCTTGGTCTTCAACTTCCCGTGGCGCGCGACGCGTCCAGCGCGCATCTTCATGGGCGATGGTGGATCGCTGCCGGTTGGATTCTTGTTAGCCGCACTTGCTATTCAAATCACCTTCACGGCGCCCGAGGATCCGGAATACGCGCTGGGCGCACGCTGGTACGGAGTGCTAACACCGCTGGTGATCTTGGCGGTTCCGCTCTACGACTCCGTGATCGTGACGCTGCTGCGATTGGGGCAGGGGAAGAGCCCCATGGTTGGAGATCATCAGCATTTCTCGCACCGTTTAGTGATGCGTGGGCTTTCGTCGCGTGGCGCGGTGCTGTTGATTTGCGCGCTGGCAACAACCTGTGGAATCGGTGGGCTGCTCCTCGGTACGGCTGCGCCGTGGCAGGCGGTACTGATTGGCGCGCAAACCATTATGGTGCTGCTCACGGTTGCCGCGCTGGAACAGCCGATGCTTGCGCAAATGCGCACCGGGGCTGATCGATGAGTGATGCATCGGGCGTTTCGGCGCATGCGGAGGAACCGTCGCGTGGCGCCGTTGCTGTCGCAGCGGCAGCGTGCATTGCCATCGTGGGCATGCTTTCATGGCGGGCCTTAGTTGGTCAACCGCCCAGCCTGTGGTTTGATGTGGACCCCGCCTCCGATCCATTTCCATTCGCAGGGATCGCGCCTTCCACGGGTTTGATCCTTGACGCGCTGACGCTGATGTGTGCGTGCGTGGCCATTGTTTCAGTACGCCGCGGCATCGATCGCGTGGGCGCACTTTTGGTGGTGCTGGCATCCATTGGCGCCATTCCGGTGGTGTTCCATGGATTCAATTCACCCGACCACCTCTGGCGCGGCTTGCAATGGATGTCCGCCATGGGCAGCGCGGCGGCGCTGGTTGCAGCGCTGCGCGCCATGCCGCCGGAGCGTTCGCGCGCCACGCGAGCAGTACTGGTTGGGGTGTTGCTGGCCGCGCTCGTTCCGATCGCGTGGCATGGGGTGCTGCAAGTGTGGAGGGAGCATCCCGCTATGGTGGAGGAGTTCCGCGCGCATCGGCCGGAGATCCTTGCCGCGCGCGGTTTGCCGGAGGGATCCCCGCAAGCACTCACTTACGAACGTCGACTGATGCAGCCCGAGGCAACGGCGTGGTTTGGACTTTCCAATGTGGCATCAAGCGCATTCGCTGCAGGCGCGTTGGCATTTGCGGGCGCTGCTATCGCGCTGCGTCGCGTGCGTCCGGCTGGCGCGCTCTTGCTTGGTGTGGTGGCAGCGGTGTCAGCGATGCTGGTGATTGTCAACGGGTCGAAGGGCGCGCTGCTTGCACTGCTGGCGGGGACGGTGTTTGCCGTGTGGTGTGCTTGGCGTGCCCCAAGCGCGCGTACCTGCGTGCGGATTGCAACGACGTTCGTTGTGTTGGTCTTGGTGGCGGTGCTTGTGCGTGGCTGGATCGGCGAGCGTTGGTCGGAGCGAAGTTTGCTGTTCCGTTCGCACTATGTGACCGCTGCGACGCAGATTGTCAGCGAACATCCCTGGTTAGGAGTTGGACCGGCGGGATTCGGAGAGTCCTACTTGTTGGCGCGGCCGGATCGATCACCAGAAGAAGTGCAGAGCGCGCATGGTGCATGGGCGGATTGGTTGGCATCCATGGGCGTATGCGGCACAGCGTGGATCGTGTTGTTTGGTGCGTTGGTAGCGCTTGCGGCGCACGGAACAGCGGCGGCACCCAGCGCCGCGCCGCGCAGTGCGAGCGGCGATGCCGCCACCGCGTCAGTACCGCCGCGTATTGGATCGTTCGCTTGGAGTCGGGGACCAATCATCGCCGCGGTAGTGGTGCTGGTGGCTTCACTGATGGCGATCGTCCCGGAGTTTGATTCCTTGGATGACGGAATGCTGCTGATGCGCGTTCTTGCTGCGCTGTTTGCCGCAAGCATCGCCGGTGCAACTGTGCGCGCCGTGCTCATCGGCGGCCGCGCGTGGACCGCAGGCATCGCAGGAGCAGTACTTCTGCTCGCCATGCACGGGCAGGTGGAAATGACCCTGTGGTGGCCAGGCTCCGTGGGTCGAACAGTGGCGTTGATTGCCGTTGGTGCCGCGTTTGCGATGCCGCGATCGACGGGCGATCGTTGGTCGCCGTTACTGGCAACGCTTGCCGCGTTGGCGCTCTTGGTGCCGGCGACAATCGGTGTCATCGGCGCGCAGCGTGCGTACGCAGCGGAGGCAGTAGTGGCGCGAGCAGCGCAGCCATTGGCCGCGTTTGGCTTGGCGCGCCTACACATTGCACCGGCCCCGAACACATCACTGGCAAGCGCGCGCATGCAGGCGGCGTTGTTGCTTCTTGAGCATTCAAAAAATCCGTGGCTCGATCGACCCGCGGTGGTTGCTGTCGGTTTGCAGCAGCTCGCGTCCGCGGTCTCCGCGGTGCCGCCGGAAGATGTCAATTGGCCTGCAAAGGCCATTGAACTGGCAAATCATGCGCTTGATACGCATCACTACGAATCGGTCGCTTCATCGGCTGCGCTGGTTGCAGAAGCGCTTGATGCTGCCAGCGCGCGGGGCATGAAGGGTGTGACAAAGGCAGCGATCGATGCACTTCTGCAGCGCGCGGCGCAAGACCAAGTGTCCATCAATCCGCGCAGTGTTCGGGGCTGGACGCGGCTCGCCAACGTTGCCGAATCGCAGGGCGACTCCGCCGCGTCCCGCAACGCTGCTCTTCGCGCGCTTGCCGCGGACGATTCATTTGCACTTGATCCGTTGCGCAAACTGCCCGCTACCGAGCGCGCCACTCTTGAACGCCAAGCAAGTGATAAATAGGTGCCTTGCACCCGTATTCCTCGGAATGCGTTAACTACTTGCCTTGCGCCTTGCGCACCGCATCGATCACTTGCTGGCGCGTGTACGCCTCGCTCTTGAACACTTCGGTGCCGTTGGGGGCATAGACCACTAAGAGCGGAATGGTGACATAGTTCAGCTCCGCGAGTTTGGCAGCGCCGGCCTCATTCTTGCCGGTGATGTCCACTTTGAGAAGGACCACGCCGGGCTCGTTCAGGACAACCGACACTTCGTCGGACTCCAGAATGGTCTTCTCATAGGTCTTGCAGTTGATGCACCACTCTGCGGTGAAGTCGAGCACGACCACCTTGCCAGCATGCTGGGCATCAGTGAGCGCAGCCGGTGTGTACTTTTGCCAAGGCAGGCGCTCGTAGGTCAACACCGGCGGGATGGCAACGGACACTGCGGTAATGAATAGTCCGACGGTAACAAAGATGACCTTTGTACTAGCCTTCTTTGCAATTTGCAAAGTTCGCACGGTCATCCATAGTCCGGCTGCAGCGCCGGTGATGCCAATCACCCACCAGTAGATGGTCAATGGTTCTTCGCGAAGGCCGTTGATTCCCGCGCCGATGAAATACACCGCCGCGGCCAAGAGCAGCATTCCCATCACTTGCTTGAGAACGTCGCTGGCAGGACCGCCGCGCGGCAACTTTCTGGCCATCTGCGGGAAGGCACTGAGTACTAAGTACGGCACTCCCATTCCCAGGCCAATCGTAAAGAATACCGCGATAATCGTGTATGGATTCTTGGTGGTGACCGCCCATCCTGCTGCCGCGCCCATGAGCGGCGCGGTGCACGGCGTTGATAGCACGGCGGTCATCACGCCAAAGATCACGCTGCCACCGATCGACTCATGCTTCGGTTCGATGGCGTAGACCCATTGCGGCAGCCCGACGCTGAAGAAGCCAGCCATGCCGATGGCCATGAGCGCAATGAAGATGCCCACGCCGATCGTAAATGCTGGGTACTGGAACAACTGGTTTGATTGTTCAAATCCCTTTGCTGAACTAAGCAAGATGCCAAGTGCTAACCAAAATCCAACTACGCCGACCGACATCGCCACGCCCAACATAAAGACGCGCATGCGACTTCCCGCGCCAGCGTTGGCCAGCCCAATGATCTTCAGCGGAATCACCGGCAGTACGCACGGCGTGAAATTCAAGATGATTCCGCCCACAAATGCCAAGAGCAGCATGATCGGGAAGAACACGCCTGATTCTGGGTCGAGTTCAAAGTCCCAGCCAAAGAGCGGAACCTTGATTGGCTTAGCACGCCCAAGCGCGCCGCCACTTCCCATGGCAGATGTCTCTTTGATCCGTCCAAAGACGGTGGAATCAAAGCCCGCAAAGAGCGGCGTTTCGCCGGGTCCGGCGGTTGCTCGAGCGCCCGGAGTGATTTCCAGCGTCACGTTCTGCTTAACCTTCGCTGGTCCAAGGCACGTGTTGCTACACGCTTGGAATTCAATAGTGATTGCAAATTCCACGGTTCCAGAGGCAGATTGCGCAATGATCACTGGAACAAACGCAACCACCTTTCCTTCATAGACACCAAAGGTCTGCGGTCCCTCGCCTAGGTCGCCCTTCACGGCATGCGCCGCGGGCCACTGGATGTCGGCAACGCTCACCATGGCCGCGCCAGCGGGCACAGTCTTGACATCAATCGTCGTAAAGATTGCGCCGTCGAAAGCAGTCATGCCAGCCGGCAATGCGCGCGATTGCGCTTCGCTTGTCCAAACGTGCCAGCCGCTGGCGATGTCCAGCTCCACGGCAATCGGGAGCGTGTCGCCCGGTGAGCCCTTCAGTAGTGCGGCCGCGGTGCGGACTTCCACCTTGGAGGCGGAGCTCCCCTGTGCACAGGCTCCGTGATTGATTGC
>CALQCP020000196.1 GCA_943329105.2 Chitinophaga pinensis
CCCTCGGAACCCGGGACGCGTTTCGGCGCCCGCGGCCATTTGGGCAGGAATGCGAAGGGTACGCACTTCTTCCACCGTGTCAAGGCGCTCGGAGGCACTTGCTGCTCGTCCCAGCTCCACTTCCAGGCTCCCCAGGAGCCTTTCAGCCAGCCAATACCGCAGTGGGCGGGTGGCGGCAAAGGTTCGGAGGTCGGGAGCGCGAACGCCGCGTGGGCGGCGGACGGTGGTTCCGGAGCGTCCGCTGCGCGTGCGGGCATCGGTGGTCGGCCCGAGCGTGGAAACGCGTAGGTCAATCCAGAATCGGCGCGCGAATGCAATTCCGCGCATCGGGTCAAGGCGCGAAGCACAGGCGCGATCGAAGCCGGGTGCCAGCACGGTCTGCAAGTCGGCCCATGACTGCGCAACACCGCGCGCCAGTGCGGCAGCGTGCACCGCACACTTAATGTTGTCGACGGCGCGCTCTGGTCGCGGCATGCGACCGAGACCCGCATTCTCCAAATGCTCAATGACGTCTGAAACGCTCATTCCATAGCGCACGGCCAATTCGCCTGATTCTGCGAAATACGCCGAGCGAATGCTCGCTTCAATCGATTCATCCAATCGGCGCGCCGAAGAGCGCTCAGCCATGGTGCATGCACCACCGGCATTGTTCGAACCCCACAACGAGTGCGACTCCCACAGCGTGCCCGTTGCGTCAGTGGAATTCATTGAACTGTTTACTTTCATCGGTGTTCGCCTCCTGCGATTCCGTGGCGAGTGCCGCTGCTTGCATAGCCGCGCTGCACTCACGCATTCCTTGCGTGCGCGGAGTGTAGAGCTGTGAAGTGGCGCGTCAATCCGTTTACGCAGAATCCCGGGCGAATTCATGCAATACGGACGTTGCCAAGAAGCGAGCGCCGAAGGTCACGCAAGGCCGGAAACTTATCGCGCCAACGCAACAACTCGTTGCGATCGAGTTCTGCAATGAGCGCCAACTCGCCATCGCCCGCCTCGGCGATGATGTCTCCGCTCGGCGCCACCACGAACGAGTCACCGTGGTACTCGGCTTGTGGGTCGTGTCCGATACGGTTGCATGCGATCACAAATGCTTGGTTCTCGATCGCACGCGCAACCGCCAGTGCGCGGCGATGTACCGCTCGCGAGCCCGGCCAACTGGCACCGACCGTGAACACTTCCGCGCCCGCAAGTGCTGCAAGGCGAAAGAGTTCGGGAAAGCGGAGGTCATAACAGATGAACGGTGCAACCCGCCATGTACCGTCCTTGAGCGGCACATCAATCACCGAGATAGTGTCGCCCGGCGCGTAGTGCTGATCCTCACGAGCGGGCGAGAAGAGATGCATCTTCCGATATGTTCCGGCTACGGATCCATCCGGACGAATGATGCTGGCGGCATTGTGCAGCGCGCCAGTGGTGGCGTCCCGCTCGGCGTGCCCTGATTGCATCCACACGTGGTGCCGCCGCGCGAGCTGTGCAGTGGCTTCAACCGGATCCGGACGCCCGGCAGGGGGCGGATCCATGGTGAAACCGGTATCCGCCAACTCAGGAAGCAGCACAAAGTCGCCCGCGGAAAGGTTTGCGGACGCAGCGAGCCGGTCAATGGTGGCCCAGTTGCGTGCGGGGTCCATCCACGCGATGTCAAACTGCAGGGCGGCGATGCGCATGGCGCGCACCATAGCGGTTCCCGCGCCATCAGCGCCGCACCGTGCCCCACAAGCGCCCAGTTGCTCCAAAAACAAACCACCCCCGCATAAGAACGGGGATGGTTTGATGAACGGGCGACCGACGGGATTTGAACCCGCGACTTTCAGGATCACAACCCGATGCTCTACCAACTGAGCTACGGCCGCCGTAGTGAAGGGAAATCATGGTATCCGGACGAGGAAGGGGGGTCAATCCCCTCGGATTCTCAGCAACGAACCGGGCGACCAAGTCGGTATCCTTCGCCCTTTACGCTCCCCTTTTAGGAAAGCACTTCACCCATGACTACCGCTGCGCCCTCCGCTGCCCGCCAGAAGCATGACTTCGGCACCGCCTCCATTCATGCCAACCTTGCTGCGGCCCGCCTTGTTGAATTGGCCATCGCCCGCGGCGAGGGCATGCTTGCCGCCAACGGCGCCCTGAACTGCGATACCGGCGCTCGCACCGGTCGCAGTCCGGACGACAAGTACCTCGAAGACACCGCCAAGATTCACGGCAACATCGCTTGGGGCAAGGTCAACCAGCCAGTGAGTTCTGCGCACTTTGACCTGATCCATGCAAAGGTCATGGAGTACATGCGTGCCAAGAAGGACGTGTTCCGATTCGATGGCTATGCCGGGGCGGACACCAAGTACCGCCTGAAGGTTTCTGTGTTCACTGAAGAAGCATGGCACAGTCTGTTCGCCAAGACGCTCTTCATCAACGCCGAGCCCAATGAGCTGCCGACCTGGCAGAATGACTGGACCATCATTGATGCCTCGCGCCTTGAACTGGAAGACCCAGCCAAGTACGGCGTAAAGAACAAGTTGTGCATTGTGCAGAGCTTGGAGCGCAAGTTGGTGCTGATTGTGGGCACTCGGTACGCGGGCGAAATCAAGAAGTCGATCTTCTATGCAATGAACTATGACCTCCCTGAGGTCGGCGTGTTCCCGATGCACTGCTCTGCCAACGTGGCCAAGGACGATGCTTCGAACGTTGCAGTCTTCTTTGGACTTTCTGGTACGGGCAAGACCACTCTCTCTGCAGACCCGAAGCGCCGATTGATTGGCGACGATGAGCATGGCTGGTCCGACCGCGGCGTGTTCAACTTCGAGGGCGGCTGCTACGCCAAGTGCATCAATCTCAGCCAAGAAGGCGAGCCGCAGATCTGGAACGCCATTCGCTTTGGCAGCGTGATTGAGAACGTGGTGGTTGATCCGGTCACGCGCATGCCGAATTACGAAAGCGCAGCGCGCACCGAGAACACTCGCGTCACCTATCCGCTGGACTTTGTGCCGGACGCGGTGATGCCATCAGTGGGCACGCATCCGAAGAATGTGATCTTCCTCTCGGCGGACGCATTCGGCGTACTTCCGCCGGTGTCCAAGCTCACTGCAGAGCAGGCGCAGTACTACTTTGTGAATGGCTACACCTCCAAGCTTGCTGGTACTGAGGCGGGCGTCAAGGAACCCACGCCGAATTTCAGCGCGTGCTTCGGTGGACCATTTATGCCGCGCGAGCCAATGGCGTATGCCGCCATGCTTGCTGAGAAGATCAAGCAGCATGGCAGCACCGTGTGGCTGGTGAACACTGGTTGGACCGGTGGGCCGTACGGCGTTGGAAATCGCTTCAAGTTGAGTTACACCCGCGCCATTCTTTCGGCCGTCCTGGACGGATCACTGGCGAACGCCAAGTTTGTTGAGCATCCGATCTTTGGACTGCACATGCCAACCGCTGTTCCCGGTGTTCCGACCGAAGTGCTTGACCCCCGCAACACCTGGGCCGACAAGGCTGCGTACGACGCTATGGCGAAGGACCTCGCCACGCGTTTCCGTGGTAACGACGCCAAATACACGCTGAGTGACGGCGTTCGGAAGGCTGGTCCGAAGGCCTAACCGGCCCGAGGTACCTCAGACCATGGCAACCATTCAAGCGACCGCGCACGCTGTCACTGATGGTTGCTTTGCGGACATCGTTGCAGCCAGGCAACGTATCGCGGGCGGGGTGTTGGTCACGCCGTGTGTTGAAAGCCCGGCGCTTTCAGCCATCACCGGCGCACAGATATTTTGCAAATTGGAATACCAGCAACGCGCGGGGAGCTTCAAGGAGCGTGGGGCGTGCAACGCCTTGCTCCTTCTGAGTGCCGAAGAGCGATCGCGTGGCGTGATTGCAGCAAGTGCAGGCAATCACGCGCTGGCGTTGGCTTTGCACGGCAAGCGTCTTGGCATTCCAGTGACGGTGGTCATGCCAACGCATGCCCCGTTGGTGAAGCAGCGGCGGTGTCGTGAACTTGGCGCGCGCGTTCTGAATCACGGCGACAACATTGCAGAGGCACGCAGCCGCGCAGATCTGTTGGTAGCTGATGAACGTCTGACGTACATCAATGGCTTTAACGACGCGGCGATTGTTGCAGGGCAGGGCACTGTTGGTCTAGAGATTCTTGAGCAAGTTCCTGACCTTGATGCCATCGTGGTGCCGATCGGTGGTGCGGGTTTGATTGCTGGTATCGCCTTGGCAACCAAAGAGCTGGCGCCACGCGTGAAGATTGTTGGTGTTGAACCATCCCGATGCGCAAGTTTCGCTGCTGCCATGGCTGCGGGCAAGCCGGTGCGCGTTTCGTCCGTAGCTACGCTCGCTGACGGTCTTGCAGTTCCGGAAGTCGGTGCCCGTAGCTTTGACATTGCACGAACGCGCGTCGATGAGTGTGTGGCGGTTGATGAGAACGCCATCGCGCTAGCAATTCTTCGGCTGGCCGAGTGGGAGAAGTGCGTGGTTGAAGGCGCTGGTGCAGCCCCGCTGGCAGCATTCCTGGCCGGCAAGTTGGATTCACTGCAGGGCAAGCGCGTGGCGCTGGTTCTCTGTGGAGGCAACATTGATCCGTTAGTGTTTAGCCGCGTCATCGAGCAGGGTCTTGCGGTTGATGGTCGGCTTGTGAAATTCGTAGCAGTGATTAGCGATCGCCCGGGCGGCTTGGCAGATCTTGCTGGAACGCTGGCGAAGTGCGGCGCGAGTGTGCAGGACATCGTTCATGAGCGCACTTTCGGCGAAGCCGATGTTTCGACTGTCACCGTGCAATGCATTGTTGAGGTGCGGGACCGCAGTCATGCGCAGGAGCTGTTTGCAGCCCTGCACGCACGCGGGGTCCGTATTACCTCCCGCAGCGAACCGTTGGAGTGAATTTCTTCAAAAATCCGGTGATGTGAGCTGCAGACGGTGGTCAGGGGCGCCGATTCATGCCGTGGTCCTGCGTCCACCTC
>CALQCP020000197.1 GCA_943329105.2 Chitinophaga pinensis
GCAGATTTCATCACTGCTACAGGTGTTTCCACGCGCCTTACACACGGCGCGCCCGTGAAAGATCAGCAGGTGACTGAGATCACACCAACGCTCGCGCGGAAAGAGCACCATGAGATCGCGCTCCACCTTGACCGGGTCGGCGTGCTTGGAAAGCCCAAGGCGTTCCGCTAAGCGCCCGACGTGTGTATCAACCACTACGCCGGCCTGGATGCCAAAGCAATTTCCAAGCACCACGTTGGCGGTCTTGCGTGCCACACCGCGCAGCGCCAGCAGGTCCTTCATAGTGTTCGGCACTTCGCCGCCATGCTGATCCACCAGCGTTCGCATGGATTCATGCACGGCGCGCGCCTTGTTCCGCCACAACCCTATGGTGCGAATGAATGGCGCGATCTCGTCCGCTGATGACGAAGCAAAGTGATTTGCAGTTGGAAATTGCGCAAACAGGGCGGGTGTTGCCGCATTCACGCCTTCGTCGGTTGCTTGTGCGCTCAGGATGGTGGCGATGAGAAGTTCATGCGGCACCTTCCAATCAAGACGACACTTTGCATGTGGATAGCGCGCATCAAGTGCCGCAAGAAGTTGTAACGCGCGCTCGCGTTGTCGCGCAGTCTTACGCGGAAGTTCGAATCCGATTTCTGGCCAGAGTGCGTTACCAGTCACCGTGTGCAACCTTTCGAACAGGCGCCGCCATCAATGCAGGCAACAAGCACACCAACGCGCCGATGACACACAACATTTGTATCTTGAATCCAGCATCTGCTGCCACATGCGCGGTGTCGAAACGTGCACGTGCTGCTGTTGCGGCGGCGCGATCGTTGGCTGCAACGGCGTCCCAATAGGCAAGCAAGTCCACGGTCATCGCTGGTCCAGTCCAGGCACGCCATGCCAGAATCAGTGCGGCGCTGGCAACGCATATGAAGAACACCGTGCGTGCCCAACGCATTCCGTTGAAGTGTCCGAGTCGCGCGAGTCGAACCGTGCACCCAACCGTGAGTGCCGATGCTGCAAACTGCACCCAGTCGCCTGCCATGAAGAGCGGCTGCAGCATCTTGCCAGCAGCAAATCGACCCATTTCGGTGGTATCACCGGCGAAGAACCCCTCTGTTCCTGCAACCGAGATTCCCAGCTTGGGGAGCGCGCCAAATGCGCCCATGGCCGCCACTCCGGTTGCCAGAATGACCGACAACCACACCGAAAGCGCAATCAGGAGAATGGTGGCAGTGGTGCGCATCATCTCATTCTAGTCCGTAGGAGGCGGTTACAGCGTGTGCGGCGATCATGACATGTGCCGCGTCCTGTCCCGGCCGTCGCCCTCCACTACCCTGTTCACATGGATACTCGTGTGCAGATTCCGCTTGGTGTCACCATTGCTGCGCTTGGCGATACCGCCGCAGCCCTCGCTTGGGTGGCATCGCGCGGCATTGCGGGTGTGCAACTGAGCGCCACGCATCCGTCTATGCGTCCGCGCGATCTTGGTGTCAGCGCACGACGCGATCTCCGCGCCACACTCGCGCGGTATGAATTGGTGGTCACCGGTATTGACGCGTGGATTCCAAGCGAACACTTCATTGATCCGGCGCACGCAGACCGAGCCATCGAAGCGGCCTGTGCAGCATGCGAATTCGCCAGTGAGTTTGGGCGCGTACCAGTCACGCTGCAATTGCCGCGCGCCGCAAGCCACGCGGGTTCGCTGAGCACGGCTGGTCCGTACGCCGCTGGTTCACCAAGTAACGCCGCCCAGGAATCCCACGCTGCGCGCCGACACGATGCAATCGGCGCCATCGCCTCGGCTGCCGAACGCTCCGGGGTAACCGTCGCTGACGCCTCCGGTGCCGCGGGCGCGCCGTGCCCACCGATAGGGGTGTCGCTCGACCCGGCGGCGGTCCTTGCCGAAGGCGGCGACCCGGTAAGCATGGTTTCGCAACTGGGTCCGCGCTTGGTATCGGCACGGGTTGTTGACCTCCTGCGCTCCGGAATGCGCGGTCCGGTTGGCGCCGCGGGCGAATCTCGCCTGGATGTACTGGGATTCCGGGTGGCCTTGGAGATGGCCGGGCTTGCACGATTCCCCGTGATCGACGCGCGACAATGGATCGATCCCCATGCGGGAGTGATCGCCACCGTTCAGGCATGGGGTGGGGCGATCCCGGGCTAATTGGCTTCCACTACACTTCGGTTCATGGCTCGTCGCGCTGCTCCGGCTCTTTATGAATTGATGCGTCGCCCCGGCGCGCCGGCTACCTCTGCGTCTTCGCCCGCGATGGCAGGCACTCCGCGCCGCGTCGGCAACGCGCCCGGTCTGCCTTCCACATTTGAAATTTCACTTCGACGCGCGATAGTCATTGGGATTGCCGTGGTGGTCGCCGTTTCCATCGCGTACGGCATCGGCGTGAAGCGCGGCTCGAGCGCTACCACCGGCGCAGCGCGCAACGGAAGTGACGCGGAGTTGGTCGCGGCGCCATCGGTCGTTTCGCAACAGGCATCGCCGGTGATTCCCGCCATTCCCGGGAAGTCCTCCGGCGCAACTGGCAGCAAGACCGCCGCTCCGGTCCCGGGTACTTCGGGGTCTGGAAAGTCAGCGCCTGCCGTCCGCGCAGCAACCGATAACAAGTCCGATCCCCGGGTTAAGGGGATGTTTTATTTTGTGGTTGGCCATCCATCATCCGATCGCCGGCTAGAGATGCTTAATTTTTGTCGAGAACAGGGGCTTGATGCGTACCTCGTTGCCGATGTTAATGCTTTATCGCGTAAGATCATTGTCCTTCCTGGTTACCGCGAACCGTCTGAAAAATCTTTGCCAGAGATAAAAGCACTCGAAGCGAAGATCAAGCAGGTTGGCAAGAAGTGGAAGGGCAATAAGCCCGGAAACAAGGACTTTGACGACGCTTACCCCGCCAAAGCCGAATAAATGAGCAATGGATACGCCGACGGAATGTAAGAGAGACTGAAACGGAGTCGTCACGAAGGCGCTTCCGAACAACTGAAACCGCATTGAAAGATAGAACCCGATGAGCCTTCACCGTAGCCTAAAGACCAAGTCCGGCGCCCTTAACCAGCACCGCAACGTGCTGACCCGCGCCGAGCGCATTGCAAAGTTGACTGAGGAAGAGCGCTTCGAAGTTGGTAAGAACAACGCGCTTGGTCTCGTCAAGGTCCGCAGCATCAAGATTGCTGCAGGCAAGAAGCCGAAGAAGGCTGAAGAGGGTGATGCCGCCGCTAAGCCGGGCGCTAAGGGCGCAGCAAAGGGTGCAGCAGCACCAGCGGCGAAGGCAGCAGCGAAGCCAGCCGCTAAGAAGTAATCCGTATGACCACGCACACCTCCTCGGGCGGCCCACTGGGCCGCCTTTCTCTTTCCTCCCTCATTTCGCAGCGCGCGCGATCCATCGACGCGTCAGGTATTCGCAAGGTGTTCGACCTAGCGGCCAAGATGAAGGACCCGATCAATCTTTCGATCGGGCAGCCTGATTTCTTGGTGCCTGCGGTGATGAAAGATGCAGCGAAGGCAGCCATCGATGCCGATCGCAATGGCTACACGGTGACGCAAGGGATTCCGGAACTCATTGATGCCACGTGGAATCACCTGCGCAGCAATGTTGGTTGGGATGGCCCGGGTGAGCATCGCAGTTTGGTCATCACTAGTGGTACCAGTGGTGGCATTGTGCTTGCAGCCATGGCGTTGTTAGACGCTGGTGATGAGATGATCATTCCCGATCCGTACTTTGTGATGTACGCGCAATTGGGCAAGATGACCGGCGGCACCATGGTGTGTTGCGACACGTACCCAGACTTTCGTATGACCGCCGAGCGCATTGAGCGCTGCATGACGCCGCGCACCAAGGCGGTGTTGATCTGCAGCCCAAGTAATCCATGCGGCACGGTGCTCACTGGCGCGGAACTCCGTGACATTGTTGACCTGTGCCGTCGCCGCGGCGTGCTGCTCATCAGCGATGAGATCTACGACGAGTTCTGCTTTAGCGACATGCGCGAGGATGGACACTGCCCAAGCCCGGCGCGCTTCAGCGATGAATGCCTATTGGTCCGCGGCTTTGGCAAGACGTATGGATGCACGGGTTGGCGCCTTGGATATGTGGCGGGACCAAAGGAAATTGTGCAAGAGATTGCCAAGTTCCAGCAGTACACCTACGTGTGCGCGCCCAGTATGGCGCAGTGGGGTGTGATTCCAAGTTTCGGCGTCGACCTTGCGCCCATCGTTACGGACTATGAGCGACGGCGGCAGATGGTGGTCGATGCGTTTGCTGGCGTGACCACGGTTCCGCGGCCTGGTGGCGCGTTCTATGCGTTTGTTGAAGTTCCCAAGCGCCTTGGAATCACTGGCCATGAATTTGTTGAACAAGCGATCGCCAACCGTGTGTTGGTGATTCCTGGCAATGTGTTTAGCCGGCGTGACACGCACTTCCGCATCAGCTTTGCAACACGTCCCGACAAATTGGCGGAAGGTCTTGCCATTCTGCGCGGCTTGATGACTGCCTGAGGCGTGCGCGAACGCGAACCATAACTATCAATAAAACGAACAAGCGCCCGAGCACGAAGCTCGGGCGCTTGTTGATTTCAGAGTGTCAGGCACCTTTCGATGCAAGACTCAGATGGTCCTTACGGAGCCTTCTTCGGAGCGCCAGCAGCGGCCGCTGCGCCGGCACCTTCAGCAGACTTCATGCGGTCCTTGAGTCCCTCGTTCGGGCTCTTGATGCTGCCAGCGGCTGGAGCGGCATCGTTCTTCTGAACAGACTTGACGGCTGGTGAGCCGCCGTCGCAGCCGGTGAGGACGACGAGTAGGGCGACTGCGCTTGCGGTGGCGATGGTCTTCATAGTGGTTCCTGAATTGCCTTTCGATGCTCGGGCTTACGTTTGGTCGAGCTTCCCAACGCGCGGGGGCATGTATTGCCGAGTGCCGCGCACGCGCAGTGTCTCAGAACC
>CALQCP020000198.1 GCA_943329105.2 Chitinophaga pinensis
GCCCGCATCGCCGCCGCACTCCTCCTTGAAGACATGGGCGGCGTCGCCACACTCAGCATCGTGGAACGGGCGCTGGGAATCGGCGAATCCGGAATTCGCGGCGTCCCGCCCCGCATTGCAGCGATTGTTGAAGCCACCTGCGATGAACTGGGCGTCAACCGTGACGATCTCGCTTCCACTGGTCGCCATCGCCGTGTAGTGCTTGCCCGCGGAGTTGTGGTCCACCTCGCCCGCGAAATGACCACCCTCAGTTTCCCGGAAATTGCTCGCCATCTCGGTCGGACCGCTCACTCGAGCGCCCACGCCGCCGCGCGACGCGTCCGTGACATGCTCGACCGTGGCGATGAGTTGCCCCCCGATGACAACACCCCCGGTGTGCGCAGTATTCGCGAATTGGTGGAAACCGTACGCCGCGGTGTCGAGCGCCGCGGCCGGGCGGCGCGATAGACTTCTACGCATGCTGCTGACTGAGCCCTTCCACCACGTCCGGCGCATCGCGGGCGTGGTGATGACAGCGATCTTGTGCGTCGCCCCTGCATCCGCCCAGTTCTATGAGAAGGTCGATCTCTCCAAGGCGGCGATTGACATCTTGGAGAACTCGCTGACGGGCACCGATCCCGCCACCGGAAGTTACGTTGCTGGCATCGCGGGAACCAATGATCCGGGCACGGAGGCACTCTTTCGTGCCATGGTGCGTAACCGGCGTGCCGGACCGCGCGTCTACGGCGTCCTCGGTGCGGCGCTCATCAGTAAGAAGGGCATCGATCCAGCGTTGCTGGCTGACATCACCGCCCGTGACGAACGCGCGGCCATCATTCGCGAAGCCAACATCACTGGCATCCTTCGCGTTTCCCCCGTCGCGGTGCTCTTGGCACAAGGCAACTTTCCGGACGCCGCGCTGCTTTCGTTGATCGCTGAAATCGACCGCCGCAACGAAGAGTGGGACCCAGCGCCGGTTCGTGCGTTGATTGCCAACAATGATCCGGTTGCCGCGGGATTCGCCGCACTCTTACTGCGCGACGGAAGCGCCAAAAATCCCAGCGACCCTGCGCCGTGGGAACTATTCAAAGCACGCCTCTTGGCGTTGCCGCCTGCTGATCGCAATGGCACGATGCGTGCGCTCGTCGAAGCTTCCATGATCTTTGAACTCAAGAGCGCCGCAGCGCCGCTCCTGGAACTGGCAAGCACCGATCCATTTACGATCGATACTCGCATTGGTGCCATCGGTATGGCGCTCCGCATCGATACGCCTGCTGGCGTGGCTGCCTGGCAAGATTACGTGGCCGCCAACCGTTCCCAAGCGGCCCTGGTCCGCGCCGGCTTGCAGTTGTTGGCATCGTCAGACCGCGGCATTCCACCAACTACGTTTGATGCGATCCGCAACGGCAATCAAGTATTGGACGCAATGGCGGACACTGGCGCGGCCATCAGTGGCGGCAAAGATCCGGTTGCGGCGCTCATCAAACTTCTTGATGCCGGACATCCACTCAGCGCCGAGTGGGCACTGATCCGCGCCTCCGAACTTCCACCGGAATCGTCCGCCCTTGTCTGGAAGCATCTGCTGACACGCATGGATGATCCCGATCTCGAAAATCGTCCCACCTCGGTCTTGGTGGCAGGCCTTGCGCGCGAACTCATGAAGAGCGACCCGGCCGCCGTGGCCGCCCTGGTGGAGCGCGTCAAGGATGACCCAAACCTGGTTGTTGCCGCCATGACCGGCGTGAACGACAGTTGTGTTGCTGCCGGAGCGGACATTGCCCGAGCGCGTCGTGGCTCACTGCCGCGCGCCGGCGAAGGACTGGCTGTCCTGATCATCGCGCGTGCCGGCGCTCCGCTTTCCACTAATGACCTGGATGTGCTCGGTCGAGCCGCCGCAGGCGGTGGTGATCTTGACGCTTTGCGAACACTGCAAGCCGCCTGGTTCTATGCCCGCGCGTGCAAGAAGACCGAAGAACTGATCACACGCATTGCGGGAGAGAAAGTCTCGGCGCCGTCCGCGCCAGCACCCACAGTGGCTGCGCCTCAGTAATTACTTTGCTTGATAAGAGTTCCCATGTCCCACCCTGCTGCCAATCCCGTCATTCCGCTCAACCGCCCCGAGATCCTTGAATCCGACATCGAGTTGGTGGTTGACACCTTGCGGCGCGGCACGCTGAGCGTGGGTCCACGCCTCCTTGAGTTTGAGCAGCTGGTTGCAGAACGAACGCGCCGCTCATTTGGTGTCGGCGTGTCCTCTGGTGCGATCGCCATTGAGATTGCACTCCGCGCACTTGGCATCGGGCCAGGCGATGAGGTGCTGGTCCCCGCTTTCGGCTACAGCGGCATGCCCAACAGCGTCCTGAATGTGGGCGCCCGACCAGTGTTCGTTGATGTCGATCCCATGAGTTTGAACATGGATCCCGAGTCTGCAGCCAAGCGGATCGGCAAGAAGACCAGGGCGATGCTGGCCGCGCTGACGTTCGGAAATCCCGCACAGTTTCCAGAGTTGATCGCCCTGTGCTCGCGCATGGAAATTCCCATGGTTGAAAATGCCTCCGAGGCACTTGGAACTACCTACGGTGCTGACAATGCCGGGCGCTGGGGGCGGGTTGCCTGCCTGGGCTTCTGGTCGAATCGCCAAGTCACTACCGGCGAAGGCGGCATGTTGGTCACGCATGATGACACCCTTGCCGCATCGTGCCGCGCACTCCGTCACCAAGGCCGAGTGGACCGCATGAGTTTCTCGGGCCAGCCACGTGATATCGGTGCCATCTTGGAACACATTGCGATCGGCGGATACGACGCGCGCATGACTGAGTCCGCGGCCGCCTTGGGATGCGGACAAATCCGTCGTCTTGACTCAACTATTGAACGTCGACAAGCGGTTGCCACCGCCTATGTACGTCGGCTTGCAGCAAACCCAGACATCGTGCTACCAACGATTCCCGAAGGCAGCAGCGTCAGTTGGGCAAACTTTGTCATCCGCCTTTCCACGCGCTACACCTGTGACGATCGTGATGCCATCATTGGTGTCCTGCATCGCCAAGACATTGGCGCCGCCAATTACTACCCAGCGACCAGCTTGCTTCCGCAAGTACGCGCCGTAATGGGAACCGAACCCGGACAATTCCCGGTGGCGGAAAGCGCAGCCGCCCGCACCATTGCCCTTCCCTTCTTCAACGATATGACGGAAGATGAAGTGAACATCGTGTGCGATGTGTTAGAGATGGCATTGAATCGCACTGGCGGAACGCACCGCGCTTAAAGCAGCGCTGGAGTGAGCGCGCCATCCACCGCGCAGTTTCGTACCGTTGCTCTGACTGCCAACGATTCCGCTTACTCCCACTCAATAGTGGCGGGCGGTTTGCTGGAGATGTCGTACACCACGCGATTCACGCCCTTCACCTCATTGATGATGCGGTTTGAAATCCGCGCCAAGACGTCCCATGGCAAGCGCGCCCAATCGGCGGTCATGAAGTCCTCAGTGGTGACCGCGCGCAATGCAACCACCGAGTCGTAGGTGCGGCCATCGCCCATCACTCCCACCGTCTTCACGGGGAGCAACACAGCAAACACTTGGCTGGTCACCCGGTACAAATCTTCGGAGACGATTTCTTCCAGGAAAATTTCATCGCAATCGCGCAGGATGGCAAGCCGTTCCGGCGTGATCTCTCCAATCACGCGCACTGCAAGACCCGGACCCGGGAACGGGTGACGCCAGACAATCTGTGGCGGCAGCGCAAGCACTTCACCGAGGCGTCGAACCTCATCTTTGAAGAGGTCGCGCAGTGGCTCGATGAGTTGGAATCCCAACTCCGCAGGCAGTCCACCCACGTTGTGGTGCAACTTGATGTTGGCAGCAGTTCCCGCCAGACTGGCGCCACTCTCAATGACGTCGGGGTACAGCGTCCCTTGCGCCAACCAACGCGCGTTTGCACCAATGTCCTTGGCGGCTGCTTGGAAGACATTGATAAATCGATGACCGATTCGGCGCCGTTTTTCCTGCGGATCAGTGATGCCTTCTAAGTCGGCAAGGAACTCAGCGGAAGCATCAATCACGCGCAGATCAACATCAAATGCGCCGCGGAAGGTGCTCTCCACCAAATCGCGTTCACCCGTTCGCAACAATCCGTTGTCCACAAAGATGCACGTCAATTGACTACCAATCGCGCGCGAGAGGAGCGCAGCAACCACGCTTGAATCAACGCCGCCGGATAGACCGCAGATGACGCGATCAGTGCCCACTTCGGCGCGAATGCGTGCAGTCTCCCGTTCTAAGAAATCGGCCATGCGCCAATTGCCCGTGCAATGGCACTCTCCGTAGAGAAAGTTGCGCAACACATCAATCCCGTGCGGCGTGTGCGTCACTTCCGGGTGGAATTGCACACCAAAGAATGGCTTGGATCGATGCGCCACCGCTGCCACCGCGCAGGTATCCGTGGATGCCAGCACTGCAAGGTCGCCATGCGCATCACGCACTTGATCGCCATGGCTCATCCACACGGTGGTCCGCGGCGGAATGCCGTGCATCAATCCGTGACTGTCGTGGATATCCAAATGCGCGCGGCCGTATTCACGACTGTCTGCAGGGCTTACTTCGAATCCAAGCATGTGGCAGCCGAGCTGCATGCCGTAGCAAATGCCCAGGACCGGAATACCCATCTCAAGAACCGCGGGATCGCAGCGCGGCGCGCCTTCCTCAAAGACGCTCGCCGGACCACCCGACATGATGATGCCCTTGGCACCAAGGCCACGCAGTACCTCGATCGGCGTTCCCGGCGCCACGAGCAGGCTATGCACCCCGAGTTCACGAACCCGACGCGCGATCAACTGCGCAAATTGGCTGCCGAAGTCAATGATCAGAACGGTCTCGGTGGCGTTTTTCATAGTGAAGCAAGCAATACTACA
>CALQCP020000199.1 GCA_943329105.2 Chitinophaga pinensis
GCTGCTGAAGTGACCGGCGTGGATTTCACCCCGGAAATGCTTGCCATTGCGCGGGACAAGGGACGTCGGAACAGCGGCGCGCCGCGCGCCGACTCGGCGGGCACTTCAATAAGCGCACCAACTGCGCGCACCTCGGTCACGTATCACCAAGGCGACGCCATGCAGTTGGCATTCCCCGATCAATCCTTTGATGTGGTGTCGATTGCGTTTGGAATCCGAAACGTTGCGGTGCCCGCGCGCGCACTCGCCGAGTTCTTCCGAGTACTGCGTCCGGGCGGTCGACTGGTGGTCTTGGAATTTGCGGACCCAACCAATCCAATCGTTCGCTGGGGAAGCAATCTGTACACCAAGCGCATCATGCCTTGGACGGCCTCCATGGTGGCGCGGGATGCTTCGGGTGCGTATCACTATCTCCCGCGCTCGGTGAGTACCTTCCTGCAGCCGCGCGAATTTGCGCAAAAACTGCAAGAAACTGGCTTTGAACAGTGCAGCGCCGCGCCACTCACCATGGGGATTTGCGTTCTCCACCGGGCTGTTCGACCGAAGAGTCAGTAAAGCCCGCTACACTTTGCTTTGCATGTCACAATCGCGCCCCCACGGATGGGTGCCGCCGCGGCAGGACGCCGAGAAAGTGAGTCGTTCCAATGATCGTTGACTGCTCTACACGAGTATTTAATTCGCCTGAACAACTTGGTCGCGAAACTGCTGAAGCGCTCCGCCGCTTCACCGCACTTCGTGGCACCCGCCTGGAGTCGACGGCTGCGGCACTTGACCGCGCCATCGAGCCCGTGGCAGCCGCATTGGTGCACGGATTTCGCTCCAAGCTTCTTGATGCTGGTATCCCCAATGAGTTTGTGGCGGAAGTTGTTCGCTCCAATCCTGGCCGCCTTGCTGGCGTTGCCGGTATTGATCCGATGGCGAGCGACGCTGCAACACAACTTGAACGCGCTGTCGACCTTGGACTGGTGGGCGTCACCATCTCCCCAAGCGCGCAAGGATTCCATCCAACGCACTCCGATGCCATGCGTCTCTATGCGCGGATCGAAGCGCTGGGTCTTCCACTCTTCATCGGCCGACCCGGTCCACTGGTAGCGAGCGGCTCATTGGAGTTCGATCGACCCGCTGGCTTTGATGAAGTAGCGCGTGCACATCCGAAACTGCGGATCGTGATTGGCGAACTCGGATGGCCGTGGATTGATGAATGCTTGGCCATGCTCATGAAGCACCAGAACGTCTACGCAGAAATCAGTGGCGTGTCGGGCCGACCATGGCAACTCTATAACGCGCTCCTCAGCGCGCAGAGTTTGGGCGTCTTGGAGAAGCTCTTCTTTGGAAGCGGCTTCCCGTATGACTTGCCAGCCAAGGCCATCGAGAATCTTTACTCAGTGAATGCATTTGCACACGGCACCCAGTTGCCAGCGATTCCACGCATCGCCCTGCGCGCGATCGCTGAGCGTGATCCGTTTGCGATTCTTGGAATTGATTCGCCCGCAGCACGTGCAGTGCAGCAGCGCCCGGCGTCTACAGAAGGTGATCTCTCGCGGGATATGCGATGAATCTAGGCGTGGCGCGGATGATTGCCACTGCTGCTACTGCATGGCTCTTCGCAAGCGCCGGCTGTTCAATTACCCCAGGCGGAGCGGTGGAAATTGTTGGTTCTGGAGACACCGCGGTCCGGCTGACTTCTGAATTTGCCAACGGCACCTACGCCATTGAGCCTGCACAGACAACGGTGGTCTTCAGTGACATCCCCTACGAAGAGCTAGCTACTGGCACTGCAAAGAACGGTCGGTTCTTGCACATTGAAGTGTTGTGGCGCCCCAAAGCGGGACGTACTCCGGTGGAGCCAAGTTCCACCAACCTCTCCATTCGATTCGTAGTGGTGTCCAACGGCGAAGTTGGCGTCTATATCGGCGGTGGATTTGCGTGGATCGATGGCGGCAAGCCAGCAGACGACGCCATCGGATTGGAAATCACCGGCGCCAGTGTGTCACTGGTTGACAAGACTCCGGGGTTTGTTGATCTCCTCAGCCCGGCCACCTTGGTTGGCGAACTCGGTGCGCTGAAGAATGCAGAGAATGCGCGCGCGACCCGGCGCGCGGCCAGCCAATTTGTGACCAACCGACTTGGACACGTTCGCTGGGTGAGCCGTTAACGCTGCGCTTCCATCGGTTGAGCACCTGCCAACGCGCTGATGATGGACGGATCGACCGGCTCGCGGCGCGGATCAACCGGCAGCCACGCGCGCTGCATCGCGCCGTCCACAATGGATGGAAACCACAGCGATGCATGATCGAGGTACATGTGACCCCGCGTGCCCCCATACTCCTGATCACCAACGAGCGGGAAGCCCAACGCACCCAACATGGCGCGAATCTGATGGAAGCGTCCAGTGACCAATCGAATGACTGCATGCCACTCGCCGGGGCAAGCGGGCGCGGGCGCGATGGCTTCGATCACCAGCGTTGATGGATCTCCGCCGGAACGCACCACTCGCGCGACCGCACCATCGCGGCGCAAGTAGGCGTGATGCTGACCGACGAGCGCACGAGCATCTGTTTGTGTGCCAGTAGCAGCAATCCGTGCCAGGTAGTGCTTGGTCCACCGCCCTGCCCGAATCGCCTCGTTGTGCGCTGCCACGGCGGCGCTATCGCGCGCGACCACCACAAATCCACGGGTTGGCCGATCAATCCGGTGCGGCAACTGCGCTTCGGGCCATGCAAGCAGTGCACGCGCTTGCACCAGCAGCGTGGCGGGACCCTTTCCGTTGGTTGCTGGTGCCTCGCTGGAAAGCCCAGCCGGCTTGAGTAGCACTGCGTCGCGCTCACTACGCAAGACAATGTCTGCCGCCGTTACCGACGGACCGCTGGGCGGATCTTCACTTGGTCTACGGTTAGCGCGCGCGTACACGGCGTTCCGCCTCCACAATGGGCAGCATTTGCGCTGCAACTGGCGCAAGCGGCTCGGGCCACTCGCCAGGATTCACTTGGCGTAGTTCGCTGCACTCCCACGTCTGTAACGGAACAGCGGGCGGCAGTACATCAATCACGTACAGCACTTCCCAACTACGCACCACCGGATCAAAGGCAAGCGCGCGTGCCACGGGCGGAGTACTGGCGGTCCAACCGGTCTCTTCCTGAAGTTCGCGCAGGATCATGTCGGCGGGCGAGACGCCCGGCTCAAGAGTGCCCGCTGGCGCAAACTCCCACATCCCGGCGTAATTGAGCGTCTCTGGACCACGCTGCGCCATCAGTATCTGCCCGCTGGGCGTGAAACACACGGCCTTCACCCCAATGGGTCGAACGCCTGTATCCAATCCTTGCCGGGCAACGGCATGAAATCGGTAACTGGTGGGAACGCAATGAATGGTCACGCCTCCGTGGCCGTTCCGACTGGTGCCCAAGACATGGAGCATGGGGCCATCGTGAGCTCGCGGAACGCGCGCGCAGAGCGATTCCCACGCAGTGTTTACGGCATCAAGCGTGATGCCATCGGTGCCGGCTGGCACAAATCGCCCCTCTACTACCGAAAGTATTGGCGGTCGACGCAACGGAATCAGCCGCTTGGGCAGCGGTTGCACGCCGCGTGGCAGTGCTGGGGAGTTGGGCGGCTGAGGCTCCATGGCAACTCAATCTATACACTTCTCGGCTCATGAGCACCGCCCAATATCTCACGGCCCCGGTCCCATCACGCGAACTACCCAAGGGAATCCCCTACATCGTTGGAAATGAGGCTGCAGAACGCTTCTCCTTCTATGGGATGAAGACGATCCTGGTGGTCTTTATGTCGCAGTACCTGATGAGCTCACAGGCAGCTCCGGCGTACATGACCGAAACCCAATCGCGCGAATGGATGCATTGGTTTGTAGCGAGCGCGTACTTCACTCCGATCTTTGGTGCGATTCTCGCCGACGCCATCCTGGGCAAGTACCGCACCATTCTTCTTCTTTCGCTGGTGTATTGCGCCGGCCACTTGGCCCTGGCGTTCATTGATCTCCCATCCGCCGCCCTGCAAGCGACCTTTGAACCGCGCACGTGGCTACTCACTGGATTGTTCTTGGTGGCAGTGGGCTCAGGGGGAATCAAGCCCTGCGTCTCTGCCCATGTAGGCGATCAGTTTGGCGCAAGCAACAAGCATTTGCTCACGCGCGTGTTTGGATGGTTCTACTTTGCGATCAACTTTGGATCATTCTTCTCCACCCTGCTCACCCCGTGGCTCCTACACAACTACGGTCCGGGTTGGGCATTCGGAGTTCCGGGCGTTCTGATGGGGCTTGCCACCATCGTCTTCTGGATGGGCCGAAACAAGTTTGTGCATATTCCCGCACGTGGGTTTGGATTCGTCACCGAGGCACTCTCCGGCGGCGGATTGAAAGTGCTTGCCAAGTTGGCAGCGGTGTACGTATTTGTCGCAGTGTTCTGGTCGCTCTATGACCAAACTGGCGGCGCGTGGGTGCTGCAAGCCGCGCAGATGAACTGCAATTTCATGGGTATCCGCTGGTTGGAATCACAGGTTCAGGCGATCAATCCGCTATTGATTCTGGTGTTCATTCCACTGTTTTCGTACCTGATTTATCCATTGCTTGGTCGCTTTGTCACGCTCACTCCGATCCGCAAGATCGCCGCTGGATTCTTCCTGACCATTGCCGCCTTTGCCATCAGCGCAGGAGCGCAAGCAAAGATCGACACCGCGGAAGCAGCATTCCGCGCCACCGTTGTACCGATGGTTTCCAGTAACCGCGTTGACATCACCGCTACCGCTGCTGCACTCCGAGCTGAGGAGCGCAATGCCACCGCTGTGAAAATTGAAGACCTCACCAAGGCTTCGGCGCCGGATGATGCCAAGTGGAAGGATTCGATGGCGCA
>CALQCP020000200.1 GCA_943329105.2 Chitinophaga pinensis
GGAAATGCTGCGACGGGATTCCGAACGCCTCGGCGATGCGCTCAAACGCGTGCGTGTTTCGCCACTTGGCTCTGGTGCCTTGGCTGGCACTGCCTATCCCATTGACCGTGCCGTGTTGGCTAAAGACTTGGGCTTCCGCAGTGCAACTGCAAATTCCTTGGATGCAGTCAGCGACCGTGATTTCGTGGTGGAATCGCTCTCCGCTTGCACCCTGTGCGCGCTGCACCTTTCGCGCATGGCTGAAGATTTGATCTTCTACTCCACTAGCGAAGCGAAACTTGTTGAACTGCCGGATGCATTCACCAGCGGCTCCAGTCTGATGCCGCAGAAGAAGAACCCCGACGCGTGCGAACTCATTCGCGGAAAGAGCGGTCGCGCGGTTGGCAATCTTGTCACGCTGCTCGTGACGCTCAAGGGTCTTCCGCTTGCCTACAACAAGGATCTGCAGGAAGACAAGGAGCCACTCTTTGACAGCATGCGGCACCTCAGCCTCTGCCTACGCATCCTTCCGCCGATGCTCGCTGGACTAGTGATTGATCGCGACCGCGCCCTCTTGGCGGCCGCTGATGGATACACCAACGCCACGGATTTGGCGGACTACTTGGTCCGCCTGGGCGTTCCATTCCGCGATGCGCACCACCAAGTGGGTCGCCTCGTGCGTACTGCCATTGCTCAGGATCGTTCGTTGGAAGAACTGTCACTGGAGACCATCCGCGAACAAGCTCCGCAGGCAAACCAGGACGTCTTCACGCAACTGACCGTTGAATCAACGCTCGAGAAGCGCTCTGTTGAAGGTGGCACTTCGTTGAGCGCCGTTGAAGACGCCATCATGCGCGTGCGTCGCATGTTGCGCGAACGCGCCATTCCTGACCAAATCGCGGGCGAAGTTGAGTTCCGCCAAGCACGCGCCGATGATCTTGAGGCCATTTCCTGGCTCGTTGATCACTGGGCTGAGCACGGTGAAAATCTCCCACGTAGCCGCGAAGACATCATGAAGGCAATTCTTGATTTCGGTGTTGCTGTTCTTGATGGCAAGGTGGTCGGTTGCGCAGCACTGTGGATTTACACACCGCAACTTGCCGAGATCCGCTCGCTCGGTGTTCATCCGGATTCGCAGGGTCGCGGTGTCGGCCAAGGGCTGGTCCGCTACTTCCTGCAACTTGCTGGACAACTGCACATTCCAAAGGTGTTCGTCCTCACGCGCGCACCAGTCTTCTTTGAGAAGGCTGGCTTCCGACAAGTGAGCGTCAACAGCCTGCCCGAGAAGGTTCTCAAAGATTGCTCCGCGTGCCCCAAGCGCGAACAATGCGATGAGATTGCGTTGATCCACGATATTGCCCCCAACGGAATTGGATCGCGGTGATGACCAGCGTTGCGCCAACGATGGCAAGTGATGCATCGCATGGTCCGGCGGGCGCAGCCCCAATGCTTCCCCTCGGCTTCACCTCCAGCGCAGCCAGCGCAGCGATCAAGAAGCCCGGGCGCATGGACATGGGCATGATCCGCTGCCCAGCGGGTGCAACGCTCGCAGCCATGTACACCACCAACCAAGTCTGCGCGGCTCCGGTGCAATTAGACCGGCGCCACCTGCGCGAAAGCCGGGGCCATTGCAGCGCCATTCTCGTCAATTCAGGCTGTGCCAACGCAGCAACTGGCGATCGTGGAATGGCGAGCGCTGTTGAAATTGCCGATGCCGTGGCACGCGCCTGCGACATCGCATCGATCGCCGTGCAACACAACTCCACCGGCGTGATCGGCGTGCAACTGCCGCTCGACCGGATGATTCCGCAGATTGCGCCGATGGCCGCGCGCGCTGCGCATGGCAGCATTGAGGAATTTGCGCGTGCCATTATGACCACGGACACGTATCCAAAGTGGTCGTCACGTACGGTGACTCACCAAGGACGAAGCTGCACGGTGGTGGGATGCGCCAAAGGCGCCGGCATGATCCACCCCAATATGGCCACCATGATCAGTGTCATCACTACTGATGCGTCATTGACGCCATCAGAAATTGACGCCCATCTGCGCGCTGCCGTCGAACGCAGCTTTCACCGCATTTCAATTGACGGTGACACCAGCACCAACGACTCCGTGTTTGCGCTTGCGTCCGGCGCGGCCGGTGCGTTTCCGCCCGATGCCATCAGGGAGGCATTCAAAGAAGTCGCGCGTGATCTCGCGCTCCTCATCGTGCGCGACGGCGAAGGCTACGAACGCGGCATCCACGTTCGAGTGACCGGTGCCCCATCCGATACTGACGCCCTCAGCGTCGCCAAGTCCATTGCATCCAGCCTTCTGGTTCGATGCGCCGTCACTGGCGGTGACCCCAACTGGGGCCGAATCCTGGCCGCAGCCGGGCGTGCAGGG
This sequence comes from Chitinophaga pinensis, assembly GCA_943329105.2. Lineage (GTDB taxonomy): Bacteria > Planctomycetota > Phycisphaerae > Phycisphaerales > SM1A02 > UBA966. The sequence continues at coordinate 2,368 of CALQCP020000200.1, forward strand.
GTGACGCTCGACGTCAACGCCTTGACCCTGAATGTGGGCGGGATTGCGCTGTTCAGCGGTGGATCCCCATCCGACACGCCACTGGCGGAACGAGAGGCTGCATTCCGCAAGTCCATGGTTGAAGTCCACTTAGACCTTGGTTCTGGAACGGGCGCTGAAGAATTCATCTCCTGCGGGCTCACCAAGGCGTACGTGGAACTCAATGCCGACTACACCACGTAGTCGGAATGGGCAATCGATAGCGGTTCCGATCGTTCTACCACCCGTACTCGGTCGCTGAGGGCAACATCGCTCACCGCGACTTCCATTCACTCGGTTTGAAATCCATCACTATGAAGATCTCTCGCACTACCGCTCTCATTGGCCTGAGCCTCGCGCTCACCGCCGCTCTCGCACCGATTGCCATCGCTCAAGACGCGCCGCCGGCAGCACCAGCCGGCACCGGTTCAGGTAAGGGTGGCCAGGCCCCCCGTGAAGGCGGCGAGCGTGGCGGCCGCGGCGGCGGACAGCAAGTCAGCCTCGAAGGTTCCATGAAGGGGATGAATCGCGGGCTCAAGGCGCTGAAGGGTGCCATCAGCGATGCTTCAAAGAAGAACGAGTGCCTGAAGATCGTCTCCGAGATGCAGCGCAACTGCGCCGCAGCAAAGGCCACCGCTGTTCCGGCGGAGTACCTCAAGAGCGCCGCTGACGACGCCGCGAAGGCCAAGATCGAAGACGAATTCCGCAGCGATCTCCGCAAGAACCTGCGCCTTCTCCTGGATCTGGAAGATGCGATTGTTGCCGGCAAGACTGATGATGCCAACGCGCTGATCGTGAAAATTGAGGCATTGCGCGAGCACGCGCATGAAGAGATGGGCGTCAAGGACTAAGTCCTGACCGTCATCATCAATACGTCAATGAACAAGAGGGTCGCCCATCCAGGCGGCCCTCTTTGTCATTGATAGGCATTGGTGCTCGCCAACACGCGGTGCAGAATTCCCGCGCCGTGCCGACGCACCCACCTGCTCCGAAAACGCTTTGATGCAGTGCCACCCCGCCCCACTCGTTGCTGCGCTCCGCGTTAGAACTGCCGCAAGAACCGCGCGTCATTCTCATAGAGCCAGCGAATGTCACTGATTCCGTAGCGACGCATCGCGATGCGTTCGATACCAAGACCGAACGCAAATCCGGTCCATACTTCCGGATCAATATTGACCGCGCGCAGCACGTTCGGATCCACCATTCCGCAGCCGCCAAGTTCAACCCACTTCCATTCGCCCTTGATGCGCATCTTCATATCTACCTCAGCACTGGGCTCGGTAAACGGGAAGAAACTCGGCCGCATCCGCACTTCTGCTTCCGCACCAAAGTACGCATGTGCAAACTGCACCAACGTGGTCTTCAGGTCTGACATGGTTACACCACGATCAAGGTAAAGACCTTCGATCTGGTGAAACATGGAGTAATGCGTGGCATCATGCGTATCAGGCCGATAGACACGGCCAGTGGCAACGACTTTGATGGGCAGCGACTGCGTCTCCATCGCACGAATCTGCACGGTGCTGGTCTGCGTGCGCAACAAGCGCTTCACTCCGCCTTGCTCGCCCATATAAAAGTTGTCGATCGCATCGCGCGCGGGATGACTCTCAGGAATATTGAGTGCGGTGAAGTTGTGCCACTCATCCTCAACCTCCGGTCCTTCCGCGAGCGTGAAGCCCATGCGCCCAAACACCTCGGTGATTTCATCAATGGTCCGGCTGAGTACATGCCGGCAGCCCTCCGCTAACGGAGTACCAGGCTCCGTGACATCCACGATCGGACCACGCGGACCCGCTGACGCCTCGACCGCCGTGCGGCGTTCCTCATAGGCGGCCTCAAGGGCAGCCTTCAACTCATTGAGCCGCTTACCGGCAGCAGGCTTCAACTCCTTGGGTACATCCTTGAGCGCCATCATCATGGACTTTAAGCGCCCATTGCCGCCAATCCAAGCGCTCTTCCACGCATCAAGGGCATCCGGGGTCACTGATGCCGCCAAGGCGGACTGCGCTTCCAGCTGTGCTTGTTCAAGATCGGCGAGCATCCCCAAAGGATACGGAATTCAATCCCCTAAATAGGTGCCGTTCACCCCTGTCCCCATTTTCGCAGTGAGTTGAGCCGTCCCCCCGCCCCCTCCGTTGCGCGCGGGACCCTCGGACGCGGACGGCTGCGCTCCACAAGGTTCCGCTTAGCCTCGGGCGAAACTGTTCGTCCGGTTGGCACCCACGGCGCGTACGTCCAACTGCCGGACTTCTCAGTTTCACACGCCGCTTACCGAGGATCCCGTGCTCACTGCGGGGGCTCGCACACGGAAGGCACGTTGGCAACCAGGGATTGTGGAACATCCCCACCTGGCCGCAGGCGCCGGAGAGGACAGGGCCGCGCTCAGCGGCCGTCCTCGTAAGGCGAATGCGGGCCAGTACGCAACCGTGTTGCCACAACGCAACCCAGTAAGACATCGTGATCCCACAATGCAACTA
>CALQCP020000201.1 GCA_943329105.2 Chitinophaga pinensis
AACACATTCGGGTTCCCGTCCTGAAAAGGGCGGGAACCCATTCACGAAGCCCGCACCCCGCGGGCGGAACCACGCTTGGAAACATATTTGGAGCCACCCATGAACGCTCTCCTGATTCTCGCCTCCGAAGGCGGCGCCAATCCGGTCTCATTCCAGACCCTGCCAGCAGCCACAGCATTTGTGGTCTTCGGCGTGGTCTTCATCGCACTCGCATACTTCGTTTGGCCAACGGTCGCCAAGGGTCTTGATGACCGCAACGCGAAGATTGTTGGCGAGATCAAGGGTGCAGAAGAAGCCCGTGCCGCCGCCAAGGCTGCTCAGGCTGAATTTGAACGCAGTCTTGCCAATGCGCGCGAAGAGTCTGCCAACATGATCAAGCAGGCGCGTGCTGATGCGCAGCGCATCGCTGATGAACTCAAGGCGAAGAATGAGCAAGAGCTTGCCGAGCGCGTGGCCCGTGCCAACGCAGATATCGAAGCTGCTCGCAAGGCTGCCGTTGCTGATCTGCAAGCGCAGTCCGCCATGCTTGCAACAGAAATTGCCAGCAAGATTCTGCGCCGTCAGGTGAATGATCAAGACAACCAGCGCCTCGTGCAAGAGTCGCTTCAGGAACTCGGCTCCAGCCGCCGCTGAGGAACGCACCATGGCCACTCAGATCGACGAAGTCGCAAAGGTCTATGCACGGTCGCTGTTTGAGCTTGCTCGCGAGCTCGGCGGTAATCCCGGCGTGGCGGCAATGGGCGAAGAACTCCGTGAGGTGTGCGCGATTGTGCGCGCCGATCGCAGTGTGCTGGAGTTGTTCCGCTCGCCGATCGTTGATCCTGGACAGCGCGGCGCATCACTGACGCGGATCTTCAAGGGACGAGTTACTGACACGTTCTTGAATTTCATGTTGGTGCTCAATCGCAAGGGCCGACTGGCTCAACTTCTCTCCATTGAGGATGCGTACGACGCCATGGAGCAGGACGCATTTGGGCGCATCGAAGTTGATGTGTTCACGGTGTCGGGTTCGATCGATGCAGCGACGCAGGCGACGTTGGTGGACGATCTCACTCGTTCGCTCGGCAAGCAGCCAGTGTTGCACTTCTACGCAGACACCGCCATGATTGGTGGTTTGAAACTGCGCATCGGTGATCAATTGATTGACGGCTCCGTGGCCGCCCAATTGCGCCGCATGCGTTCCACGCTCCTCGACAAGGGCCTTGCCGGCCGCGACGCAGGCACCTTCCTCTCCTAAACAATTCACACTGCACTCAGCGCTTCGTGCGCACCAAGCCACGCTTCTTTCGAAAGGCACACTATGAAGATCAAGACCGACGAGATCACCTCCGTCATCAAGCAGGAAATTCAGAACTTCACCTCTCAGCTGGAGATCTCCGAGGTCGGCCAAGTGGTCGAAGTGGGCGACGGCATTGCCCGCGTCTACGGACTCGGCAAGGTCATGTCTGGTGAGCTCTTGGAGTTCCAGACGCAGAGTGGCAAGTCAGTCACCGGTCTCACCATGAACCTGGAGACCGAGACCGTCGGCGCCGTGCTCTTTGGTGACACGGACCTGATTCGTGAAGGCGATACCGTGAAGGCCACCGGGCGCATCTTGGAAGTGCCAGTCGGTCCAGAGTTGCTCGGACGCGTGGTCGATCCGCTCGGCGTTGCAGTCGATGGCGGTCCGGCGATCCGCACCGCCCAGACCCGCAAGGTTGACATCGTTGCCCCCGGCATCGCCGCGCGTCAGCCCGTCAAGGAGCCCCTCCAGTTCGGAATCAAGGCGATTGACAGCATGATTCCCGTCGGTCGTGGTCAGCGCGAGCTGGTCATCGGCGACCGCAAGACTGGTAAGACCGCTGTTTGCCTCGACTGCATCATCAACCAGAAGCAGTACTGGGGCACCCCGGAAGCCGTAGTTTGCATCTACGTTGCCATCGGCCAGAAGGATTCCACGGTAGCGAGCGTTGTTGAAATGCTCCGCAAGAACGGCGCGATGGATTACACCATCGTCGTCAACGCTGGTAGTTCCGCTCCTGCTCCGCTGCAGTACATCGCTCCGTATTCGGGATGCGCCATGGGCGAGTACTTCATGTGGCAGGGTAAGGAAGGCAAGACTCCGAAGCATGTACTGATCGTCTACGACGATTTGTCGAAGCAGGCCGTTGCGTACCGCGAGCTTTCGCTCCTCCTTCGCCGTCCGCCAGGACGCGAGGCATATCCGGGCGACGTCTTCTATCTGCATAGCCGCTTGCTTGAGCGTGCAACCAAGCTTTCCGACGCCAACGGCGGTGGTTCGCTGACTGCTCTGCCAATCATTGAGACGCAGGAAGGCGACGTGTCTGCGTACATCCCAACCAACGTGATCTCCATCACTGACGGTCAGATCTACCTGCAGCCTGAGTTGTTCTCGGCTGGTGTTCGTCCCGCCGTGAACGTGGGTATCTCAGTCAGCCGCGTCGGTGGTAATGCGCAGATCAAGGCGATGAAGGAAGTCGCCGGTTCGCTGCGTCTTGACCTGGCCGCGTACCGCGAGTTGGAGGCCTTTGCTCAGCTCGGAACGGAACTCGACGTTTCTTCGCAGCGCCAGCTTGACCGCGGCGCGCGCATGGTTGAACTCTTGAAGCAGACGCAGTTCACGCCGTTTACGGTCATCGACCAGTGTATTTCACTGTTCGCTGCATCGCGTGGCTATCTGGATGATGTGGCCCTTACCAAGGTCAATGCCTTCGAGAAGGGGCTTCAGGAATACTTCCATGGTCCAGCCAAGCCGCTCCGTGATCAACTGACGGAGAAGAAGTCCTTCAAGGGACTTGAGGATCAGTTCGGCGCGGCGGTAAAGACGTTCAAGTCCACCTTTAAGTGACCTGACGTTTCATTGCATCAATCACACAGCGCTCGGCTCTGCCGGGCGCTGTTGTTTTTGCGAGGCAGCCCTTGAGCTTCGCGGGCGCATGTAAATGGAATCGACCGGGGCTGCCCACACCGCTCGGGCAGCACTCCGGTCATTGTCCCCCTCCCGTCCCTTCCCGTCACCTTAACGGTGCCGCGGGCGGTGCGGCGAGTGATTCGAGTTCCGTGCACGGACGCCGACCGGAATCGGTCGTGGTTGCAGGTGGCCTCCAGAAGTTTCGTTGCGACTGAACTTGTGGTTCAAGTGCGTGGCGATTTGTTGGAAGATGTGCCAGATACTGCGCATGTTGCCTCCGTGTAGGAACAGAAGAAGAATGGAAAGCGGCAAGGCGGTATGCAAGCGATGGAATGAAAATCGCGCACGATTTTTTCGTGCGCGATTGAGGTTTATTCAGGCTTGTATGCGGGAAATGCGGGGGAGCGCGGTTGGGACTGGCTTGATTCGCCGCCCCGTACCGCTTCTTATTCCCCGATGTCCTCAGCCCACAGATCGGGCTTCTCGCGTTGCAGGCGCTCCATCAGTGCAATGCAGCGCGCGTCATCAACCACGGTGAGTTCAATGCCATTGGCTCGCATCCAGGTTTCCGCGCCCATGAAGGTTCGGTGTTCACCAATGACAACGCGCGGGACTTTGAACAAGATGGCAGTACCTGAGCACATCGGGCAGGGGCTCAGCGTGCTCACAAGCGTCAAGTGGCGCCAGTCGCGGCGCCGGCCAGCGTTGCGGATGCAACTGACTTCGGCGTGCGCTGTTGGGTCACCGGATTGCACGCGCATGTTGTGACCAGCAGCAACCACATTGCCGGACGCATCGAGCAGTGAGCTGCCGATGGGAATTCCACCTTCACTCCAACTCTTTTCGGCTTGTGCGATCGCGGCATCAAGACCGCGGCGAATCACTTCTGGACTAAGCGGGGCGATACTCATGCGTCTTCATCCTTTTCAGTGTCAGCGTCGAACGAATCTTGGAATGCATCGCTTTCCTGATCGACCTTGTCGGCGAGTCGGCGGTCACTGTCGGTGAGCTCGTTGCCACCTTCCGCTTCGATCTCCTTCATGCGATACCACTCTTCCATGGTGATCAGCACTTCGCGCGGGCTTGCGCCCTTGGACTCGCCAAGGATGCCGGCCTCAGCCATCTGGTCCACCAGTCTGCTGGAGCGGCCGTAGCCGATCGACATCTTGCGCTGCAACATGCTGACGCTGCCGCGGTTGGTTTCGATCATGATTTCAACGGCACGATCAAAGAGCGGATCGCGCTCGCCGCTGGAGGTGGAATTGCCGCCTTCGCCGCCCGCCTCACAGGAGCCACCTGGTCCCTTGATGGCCACCAGCGTGCGCTCGAAGTTTGGCGTGGCCACGGTGCGGAGATGCTCGGTGACGCGCGCCGTCTCATCGGTATCGATGAATGTGCCTTGGGCGCGGGAGAGTTCGCTGGCGCCGTTCGGGCGCACCAGCATGTCGCCTTGACCAAGGAGCAACTCGCCGCCCTTGCCATCAAGGACGATGCGGCTGTTGGTGACGCTACCCACCTTGAAGCAAACCTTGCACGGCATGTTCGCTTTGATGAGACCAGTGACCACTTCGGCGCGTGGATCCTGAGTGGCGAGTACCAGATGCATTCCCACTGCACGAGCCTTCTGCGCAATGCGGATGATTGATTGCTCCACCTCGCGGTGCTGCATCATCAGGTCTGCAAGTTCATCAATCACGAACACCATGTATGGCAATTTCTTGGGAATGCGTGCCCATTCAGCGTCGCTCTCTGGCTTCATCCGGATGCGCAGTTCGTCTTCACCAAGCTCGTTGTAGCCCTTGATGTTCTGGACGCGGGCGTTCTTCAAGAGCTGGTAGCGCTCTTCCATTTTGCGGACGGCCCACTCAACGATGCCAGCAGCCTTGGTCATGTC
>CALQCP020000202.1 GCA_943329105.2 Chitinophaga pinensis
ATTGCTGGTTGCCCTGGACTTTCGCCACGCTTGCTGGCCGAGTGGATTATTACTGATCGCCTCGCTGTGCGGATGCAGACACAAATGCACAAAATCATTTGGGAACCACAGACACGCGGCGTGTAAAGATCCCACCGTGGAACATCCAGTCGACCTCAACAATCCGGATCGCCAGCGCGCCTTTGCTGAACTCATCGGGCGCCACTATCCCGCGCTGCGCGATCTGGCTGCGCGGACCCTACGCGCCGAGCACGAAACACTGGGCTTTGGCGCTGCTGCGCTTGCACCAACATCATTGGTCACAGAGACGGTCCTCCGACTGATGAAGCAGGATGACTTGCCTGTGAATGACGCGCACCTGCGTGGATTGGCCAGCGTATTTATGACACGCGTGATTGCTGACCGCCGCCGCGCGCGTCTGGCAAGCAAACGTGATGCTCGCATGACGCAACGGCTCGACACAGAAGTTGGTGCCGGACTGCGCGAGGACGCACCGGACGCATCAAGCCGCACCGACCTTGAGCTTCTTGAGAAAGCGATGATCGATCTTGCCGGCACGCATCCGCGTGAAATGGAAGTGGTCACGCTGCATTCAGTGGCCGGCATTTCCATGGACGTGGTGGCCGGCTTGGTCAATGTCAGCTTGGCCACCGCACATCGCGACTTAGTCTCAGCACGCGCCCTGCTCGCGCGGCGATTGCGATCACTCCGCGACGTGCGGTGAATTACTTCGGCTTGTTGGTATTCGCCAGCGCAATGACCTTGACCGCGGCACCGGATCCCTGGAACACCGCTAAGAACGGAGCTGGATCGGCGGGCACGGTGTCCCAACCGACCTTCTGTCCCATGGTCAACGTGCAGGTGACAACCATCAGATCGCCGCACTGCGTGGTGCGCGCGTCAGCGATCACCGGGGCCTCAGTGGTGGCAACTTTGGCGCCACGAATCATGTCCGCGCGTTCTTTTTGACCTTTGAAATTCACTACTTGGAATCCTTCGGCAAGCATTCCGTCGAAGGTCGGTAAATCTTTGGCGTGTTGCGCCATGAGAAATTTGGAGAGCAGCGCGGATCCAGTGGCGTTCAGCGCCGCGTCACCTGCGAAGCGCGGTGCAGTAGGCGCGGGCCGGACAGCTGGCATTTCCAGCGAAGCCCATGCAGCCAATCGCCATGCTCCTTCCACCTGCTGCCACACCGCCAGGCGCGGAGCGGGTTCGGATGGGAGCTTCTTGCCATTCACGGATTCTCCTGCCTTTACCAGACAGGTCACCACTAACGCATCACCGACGCGCGTGGCACGGACACCACTGACCGTGGGAGCGGTGACGCCAAGCGCGGTAATGGCGGCCACTTCGGCGGTGCGATCAAAGGCACCTTCGAAATTGATTCGCTGGAAGTTCGCTTGCATACCAGCTTCAATCGCTGCGCGATCCTTGGCCACCATCTTCTGGAACCAGCCATCAAGGAGACCGGTTGCCAGCGTGTTGAGTCCAGCTTCATCCTTGGGCCAAGCGATGGTCGGTGCCGGCGTGGCGGCGGGCGACGTTTGCATGGGCAGAGCGATGGGGTTGCCCGCAACCGCAAAGAGTTGCGAAGCGGCCACGATCACGGCGAATGAAGTCATAGGTGTGCAATGCATTAGGAGTCTCCAACAAGGGTGTACCACGACCGATCGGCCTTCATGCGCCCGTCACCAATTGTCTGTTCCCTCAGGTAAGCGTTGCACCCCAAATTGCGTCTCCACCGCACGCGCGCCTTGCTCGTCGCCCCATGCTGCAAGAACCCCGGCAAGTACGCGCGCAGACAGTGTCGACACTACCCCCTTGCCATCACCGCCCGCAGCCATGGAATCTCCAAGTTGGGTCATGGCGCATTCATACGCGGTGTCGTAGTCGCAGACTCGGTAGGCAATCGGGGCGAAGAATGCCAAATACCACGGGCGTAATCCGTCCGTCGGAATTTGCCGGTGGTACTCCGGCCACAAGAACCGTCTATAGACCTGGTATGCGTCGTCAAAGTGCCCCAGGTTGGCGCATGCATACGCCAGGTTCCAATGAGCGTTGACGGTGCGCGCGGCGCCGGTACCAAAGTGATGCTCCATGCGAGCACACAGCATCGTCATGCTTTGCACCATGTCATCACTGTTGAGACCGTCAAGCGACATCATGGTGAACACTTGCGTTTCCGCAAGCAATAATTGTGGGTCGTTCGGCGGGAGATGCTGCTCAAGGTATCCCCGCGCTGCAAAAACTTCGGCGGTCCGGTTGGGATATCCGTCGGCGCGCACCAGTGTAGAAATTCTGCTGAGGGCATAGGTGCACCCCGCGTCAATTGGATCATCAAGCAGCGAGACATACCACTGCGCTGCCATGACTCGGACTGATGGATCGGCGGATTGCTCAAAGAACGGCCACGGCTGACGTTCCATGCACATCAGCGGAATCAGCGCGCGCGCTTGTGCGCTACGAATGTCACCACTTGCTGAGAGACGCGCAAAGATCATTGGGCCAATCACGGCGGCACCAGCGCGGTCATACTTCAAGGCCATGCGATAGTAGATGGGGGCTAACTCTGAAAACGCCGTGCTTTCACCGGCGGGATCGGCTTTGAGTACCCCTTCAAACGAACGACCTAAGAGGTCGTACGCACTGCGATGCTCCCATGCTTCCTCGTGACCGCGCACAACAATCGCTGCCAATCGTCCCGCGATCAGTGGATCATCAACGGCAATGGTGTCGACCAACTTCTCAATGCGGCCAAACGCTTCCTTGCCAGCAGCGGGATGCTTGGTGGCACTCTGCTGCGCCACCATGTCCTCAATCATCGACTGCGCAAATTGCATGGTTTTTTCCGAGTGGCGCTGCGCCGTGTCAGACAACTGTTGTTGATGGCGCGCCTGAACGGTCCAGAGTGCAAACTGCACTAATCCGCCCACAATGGCCAGGGCTGCGACAACGGCCAGTGCGGTGGCAAGTCGATGGCGGCGAACCACGCGCCATGACCGTTCCCAGGGTGCGAGCAGCCGCGCAGCTACTGGCAATCCATCAAGGTATCGACGGAGGTCATCCGCGAGCGCTGCCGCCGACGCGTAGCGATCTTCTGGATGCGCGGCGGTTGCACGGCGAACAATGGCGTCCAGGTCACCGCGAACGACTTCGGCCAGTTCGTCCGGTTTCATTCCACGCGCGGCGGCCACAGCAACGGCGGCGTCCGCACGAGTGGCCAACATGTCGGCAAGCCACGCGCTCGGTGGCATGACATAGGGAACCTCAAGCGGGCTGCGCGGAAGTTTGGATGGCGGTCCGCCCACTAATAACTCGGCGAGCACCGTTCCCAGCGCGTACACGTCGCTGCGCGCGTCGGCAATTCCAGCGCCGTGCATCCACTGCTCGGGGGCCATGTATTGCGGTGTTCCCAGGCGTTGCCCGTCAGCGGTTCGAAGGCTCGCGGCATCCGATGGATCGACCGCTTTGGCAACACCAAAGTCAATGACCTTGGCAATGGCGCGGTCAGCGCTGCGCGTCACCAAAATATTCCCGGGCTTTAAATCGCGATGAATGACGCCCTTTTGGTGCGCATGTTGCACGCCAGCACACACATCAATGAAGAGGCGCACGCGGTCACGAGGACGCAGGCGGCGTTCGTCACAAAGCGTGTTGATGGGGAGGCCATCAATGAACGGCATGACAAACCATGGTCGTCCGTCATCGGTGGTGCCGGCATCAAGCACGGTGGCCACGTTCGGATGATCCATGAGCGCCAAGGTGTGGCGTTCGTTCTCAAATCGGGCAAGTACTAACCGCGAGCCAGGGTCGCGGCGCAGCAGTTTGAGCGCCACCAGTCGACGCACTGGCTGTTCCTGAGAAGCGAGCCACACGGTGCCGAACCCACCTTCACCGATCTGCGCCACCAACGTGTAGCGACCGATGCGCCCCACACCTTCTTCCAGACCCAACTGAACTTCCGTAGCGGCGCGCGCAAGCAATGCGTCGATTTCGGCAAGCGTGCGCGCGCTGGGCTCACCGAGAGTGGCCATATCCGGGCCGCGCAGGATTGTTTCTGGCGGTGTTGCTGGCGGTGTTGCTGGCGGAAATTGCACGCCAGTAGACGACCCTGACTGCGAGTGCAGGTTGGCAGACTGTGAAGCTGCGCTGTCGTTTCCCGCCGAGGTCATGCAGGAATCCTAAACCAATCTGCAGATACCGCAAACACCATCCGCACGATGTTCGCTCAGTACACCCAACCCTCAACCATGGCCACCTCGGGCACCACGGCGGCCACGGTTGGCATGGTCAGGATGATGGCGTCAAGCATGTCGCCTTCTTCATCTTGAATGGCTTCGCTGACAATCTGCGGCGGGATGGAAACCTTGGAATCGCTCAACAAGCGAATGATTTCCGCGCGCACCTTCATGGGTGGATCGCCGGCGCCCTTATAACCGCGCTTTGGCCAGCCCTTGAGATGCAAGATTGATGCCGGGCATCCTTCGCAGACCACTACGTCGCCCGATGTGCCGGGGAGACAGGGTTCGATCCGAATGCCCTCTTCTGCCAGCGGCAAGAGCACTTCGCACATGAATGTCCACGTCTGCTTGAAGACGCGCAGGTTCAGTGGCGACATGGGTGTATTCATGGCGATGTCGCAGGCGCGGCGTGGCTCGCGACGCGTGCGTTCGCGGACTGCTCCGCGCCACAACCGCGGCGATGCCAGGCCCTGCATCCAGCGTGCCACTGCCATCCAGTCATTTGCCAATCCAAACTCGCGAACGATCTCCGCAGGGATTGACATCGGCGC